>CAZEWB010000088.1:0-3574 GCA_964515655.1 uncultured Bacteroidales bacterium | reverse complement strand
TCATTGAAAGAAGATCCGTAGGTAATGGGGAATATACCTTGAGATTTTTCACCGGACAAAAGTATCTGTAAAAAAGAATAAAAAAACCGGCATCGGCCGGTTTCTCAGTTATTATAACAAAATGGTATTACTGAATAAGGTATCCTATTGTAAGAATCTTATCTGTAATGTCAACATCAAGTTCTGCAACATTCCACTTCTTGTCTTTCGACCAGAACGAATATGTATATGTAGTGTCCCCATCGTTAAATACTTCTGTCCATATTGGGGGAAGCATTTGTACCGAACCCTTATAATACGTCATTTCAACTCTCTTTTCGCGTATGCATTTGAATGATCCAAGAGGAGTTGTGATATTTCCCTCGGCATTACAGGTGGAATTAATTTTGAAAGTAAATTCGTATTTGGCATTATAGTCTGTTCCACCTATATTAACAGTTGATTCAACTGAAACATATCCGGTGTCATTGAAAGAAGATCCGTAGGTAATGGGGAATTTCATAACAGTGTACCTGTCGGAAAGATTTCCTTTAATAGTATCACCGTTAGTAAAGACCCATATGCCGGTAACTTCTACCTTATCCGTTTGTTTATTCAGAAACATATAGGTATCATCGTGATTGTCGATATACAGGTTGGAGCCTGTAAAGAATGCTCCGTCGGGATGATTTGCAGGCAACCCGAATGTGGATGTGTCGAACTGTGTTGTAGTGGGAATGGGATTGTAAACCCAAACAAGGGTCTGGCCGGTGCCGCCGATCTCGAAAGTGTCGGCTGGTACAACCGTGTACACGGCGATCTTGAATTCATCACCTGCGCCGCCGATATCAGAAGAGGTGTATTGGTAAGGAGTTGGTGTGGGCGTCGGTTCCGGTTCGTCATTGTCTTTTTTACATGCCCATGCAAAAAGAATTAAAACTGAAAGTAACAAAACTGCTTTTTTCATAGTTTTTTATTTTTGGGTTATTTTAACTTGACAGTGGCTTTTGCGGTGATCTCACCCTTACCTTTTTTATCCCAGAAACGCATTTTCCAGATGTATGTTTCACCGGCGATCATAGGTTTGCCGGTCATTAACGTCATCGAAAGGTTTTTTGAATCATCAGGGGTGATACCTTCTTCGTCATAATCGGCAAATAAGTCGGGTTCATTAAAGATCTCTATGCCCGATTCTTTGGTCACTACCATAGAAGCGCCGATGAAGCACATACCGTTTTCCTGAACAAAACCATTTACACCAGAAAAAGCGCAGACCACATCATCCCCTATGTTTACCTCGTTGGTTTTTAACTCAATGTCATTTACATATAAGCCCGAACTTTCGTACGAAAGACCATTGGCCTTGGTTTCGAGGCCCGAAAGGCCATCGGTGCTGAACTGAAAATTACATGCTGTAAAAAGAATTGCAGATGCAGCAACTAATGATAATAAAAACAGTTTTTTCATAAATAGTAGATTTTGAGGCAAAAGTATAAAAAAAAATTAATTCATCATTTGTTTACTGTATAAATGATTGTTGAATGAAAATCAATTATCCAGTTTAAAGGAGGTCAAGGTCGAGGTTGAGGTCGAGGTTGAGGTCGAGGTTGAGGTCGAGGTTGAGGTCAAGGTCGAGGTCAAGGTTGAGGTCAAGGTCAAGGTTGAGGTCAAGGTTGAGGTCGGGTAAACTTTCTCGACCTTGATCTCGACCTTGATCTTTATTGAAATTTGATCTGAACTTTCTTTTCCCCTGAATGTAAAATGCAGTCGCCTCCCATAATGAGAGGGTAGTTGGGCTGCATATGTCCTGCGGGGAATCCGAATACCACGGGGAAACGGTAATCTTTAACTGATTCTATAATGATCTCTTCCGGTGTTTTGCCAAAAGGTATGGGCTGGTCTTTCATTTCGGTGAATCCGCCGCAGATAAGGCCGTTGATCTTTGAGAGAACGCCTCCGTTTTTCAGGTTCATCATGATCCGGTCAATGTGGTACAGGTATTCGCCGACATCTTCGATAAAGAGTATCTTTCCTTCAGGTTCAATGTCCAGCGGAGTGCCGCGCATATTATATAATAATGAAAGGTTACCTCCTGTTAAAATGCCGGAGACTTTTCCTTCGCGGTTCAGCGGATGTGCTTTTATTTCGTACGAAAGATCTTTTGCTCCAAGCACCGAACGGAGACGGGTCAGCGAATCATCTTTTTCGCCGAAGGAAGTGAAACTGTTAAGTACCGGGGCGTGCAGGCTGCAGACTCCGCATAACTTATTTACCGCTGAATGCAACATTGTAATATCGCTGAATCCCACCAGCCATTTCGGATGTTTAATGAACTTTGTAAAATCTGCATCAGCAATTATGCGGCTTATCCCGTATCCGCCTCTTGTGCAGAATATGGCGGTGATGTCTTTTGTATCCAATGCGCTTTGCAGGTCCGACAGCCTTTCGCCGTCCCTTCCGGAGTATATGCCGTTGCTACCGTATACATGACGACCGGTAACAATTTCTAGCCCCCAGCCCTTAAGTATTACGATTGCTGCTTCAATCCGGCTGCGCTCAATAAGACCCGACGGTGAGATCACCATTACTTTTGTACCGCGTCTGAGAAAAGGGGGCTTTATCATATTCATTGATTGTATAAAGGCAAAAGTAAGAATAATATTGGTAATGAGATAAATTCGAAATCCGAATAACGAAATCCGAAAGTTCCTTACGCAAAAGGTGACGGAAGACCGAAGTTGGGAGCGCGAAGACGGGCATCGGCAATCGACAGTCTGCAGTTGGCAGTCAGCAGTTGGCAGTCTGCAATTGGCAGTCTGCAATTGGCAGTAGGCAATACCCACCGCACATGCCCAACTCCGCCTCCGGTTTCGTACTTCTGACTTCCGACACCTTTTAAGCGATAGATGGCTACTGCTGCTGCTGTCGCTGCCCCCCATTCCTGCCACGGAAGCACGGAAACACCAAAATCCACGGAAGACATTTCCGTGTAATTCCGTGTTTTGGTGTTTTAGTGGCAAAAAGAACTGCCGCTGCAACTGCCGCTGCAACTGCCGCTGCTACTGCTTCCCGTAATGTTTAAGAAACCATTTGTTCGAAAGATAGTAAATGGCAACGCCCAGAACCATTCCAATAAGATAGCCGTGGGGAAGTCCGTTGGCGCATACTGCCACGACAACTGCGATAAAAAGCATTCTTTTGTCTGTGATAATATCCTTAACAAGCAGTATTAGCGCAATTCCTTCGAAAAGCAGGATGACCCCGAGAACAGGCTTTGGAAAGAGAAGAATATTTGAAGCGCCCGAACCGCTGAAAAAGAATCCAAGAAAAATAAAGAACAAACCGTAAATAAGTGTTGAACCTCCCGTTCTGCCTCCGAAAGTATAGTGTCCTGCTATACCGCCCGAGCCGTGGCAAACCGGGATCCCGCCGAACAAAGGACCTATCAGATTCATTATTGAATAGGTCAGACCTATTTTAGTAAAGGTCACTTTTTTCTCTGGGAAGTAGTCGTTGGCAAGCTGCTTTGTTGGGTGGTTGGGTGTTGGGGGGGGGGGGGGGGGGGGGGGGGGGGGGGGGGGGGGGGGGGGGGGGG
>CAZEWB010000087.1:1389-9703 GCA_964515655.1 uncultured Bacteroidales bacterium | reverse complement strand
TTAAATGACAGGTACTACTTTTTTGAGGAAATACGGCCAGTTGGTAACAGCGTGTGCCCACCAGCGCTGACAACTTACACCTTGAAATGCCCGCTGAAAAGTTGAGATAATGATTTTAAAAATGATTATATTTGTAAAGTGTGGACATGCGGGCAAACGTGTGAACGTGCGCCGGTGGGTACACGCGGAACGTTACCAACAATGCGAGGAAATGGTTACAAATATTTAAGACAAATGAACAGACCAAGGCATATTAATCAAACTTTAAAAAACTAAACAATGAAGAATTTAACTTTTTTAGTACTACTGACTACAGGACTATTTTTAGTTCTTACAAGTTGTAATCAATCAAAAATTGATGAACTTAATTTAAGAATTACATCATTACAAAAAGACAGCGTTATTCTAAGTTCAAAAATTGACTCTCTTACAAAAGTAAACAGTCAAATGTCATCAGCTATTGACAGTATTAAAATTGATAAAAGACTAAAGTCATTCCCCGGAATGTTATCAACCCTTTGCAAAAAGATTAACCTTTATAATGCAGATAGGATTGGTTATAATGAACTTGATAACTATTATAATAATTTAGTTAATGAACTTGAACAAATTAAGCCAAATATTAAAAACGAAGTATATGTAGAAGTAAATAATCTCTTTAAGGACTATAAAAATGCCGAAAATAATTTTGGCCCAGACCAAGATGGCCAAACAAAAATGCGACGTCAATTGTGGATGTCACTTTTTGAGAATAAGGTAAATAGAATAAAATCAACTTTTTAATATTTTCCATATGAAACTAAAAAATGTAAGGATATTAGCATTATCAATGTTTTGCAGTAGTATTTTAATACTGTTTTCATGTAATTCAAAAAATGATAATGTTTCCACTGAAAAAGATACTACAAAAAAAGAAATAACACCCCCTAAGAAGGAAGAGGTCAAAGTGGTTAATATGTCAGATTTAATCATTGGCAAATGGATTGTTGTGAAAAAAATCAGACTAAACAATAATGTAGTGGAACATTTTCAAACTGAATACAAAAAAAAGGGTGACTTTGTTGAAAAAGTTGAATTTAAATCTAATGGTAGTGAGTTAAAAAAAAGTATTTATGACTACACTAAAGAGTATAATCCTAATGGAGAGGAAATATCAAAATATACATACAAGATTGTTAATGATAAAAAGTTAATCGAAAAATACTTATGGGGCAGTAAGAATGACAGAACTACTTCGTACTACTTTGAAATTGAAAAACTAACAAATGATAGTTTGATAATTAAGAGCCTTGGTTCTAAAATTGACATACAAGAATATGTAGAGGGGAATGACAACTACAGGATAATTTATACAAGAATAAAGCAATGAATAATTTCGAAATTTGTAACCATTCCTTAAAGACAGATAGACGCACAGTTGGTAACAGCGTGTGCCCACCAGCGCTGAAAAACTTACACCTTGACATGCCCGCTGAAAAGTTGAGATAATGATTTTAAAAATGATTATATTTGTAAAGTGTGGACATGCGGGCAAACGTGTGAACGTGCGCCGGTGGGTACACGCGGATCGTTAGCCACTATGCGAGAATTTGATAGACAAATGCATAAATAATAATAAATCTCTGACAAAACATAAAAAGGGTTGACGGTGGTCAGACAGTAATACGTATCATTTGTTGTAACATTATATCCAATTTACGAAAAAAACAATATGTTTAATGGGTTTCTATGCTTAAGCAGCATTGAGGATCCTCATAAATCCAACCTTCATTCTAATTATTTATTCTTTATCAAGCATATATACAGTTAGAATGGAGCGTAGCCAGAATTTAAACTACAAAATATTACTTGCCAGTTCCGCCAGGTAGCTTCGTTCGCCCTTCACAAGGTTTACGTGTGCAAAGAGGTCCTGCCCCTTCATCTTATCGGTCAGGTAAGAGAGACCATTTGATTTTGCATCAAGGTAAGGCGAGTCTATTTGTTCAATATCTCCGGTGAACACCATTTTGGTGCCTTCACCTGCGCGGGTGATTATCGTTTTCACTTCGTGGGGCGTCAGGTTCTGCGCTTCGTCAATAATGAAGAAGACGTTGGAAAGGCTACGTCCACGGATATATGCAAGTGGTGTGATAACAAGTTGTTCTTCCTTCTGAAGTTCATCTATCTTCTGGTATTCCGATGAATTCGCTTTGAATTTGTATTTAATGACAGAAAGATTGTCGAAGAGCGGCTGCATGTACGGACTAATCTTTTCCTTGACATCACCGGGAAGGAATCCCAGGTCGCGGTTTGCAAGAGGAACAATGGGTCGGGCAAGAAGTATCTGCTGGAATTGTTTGCGCTGATGAAGTGCGGCTGCAAGTGCAAGCAGGGTTTTCCCTGTTCCTGCGCGCCCGGTAAGAGCAACAAGGTCTATACGGGGGTTCATGAGCATATCAAGCGAAAAGGTCTGTTCCGCATTCCGTGGTTCGATGCCATATGCACGCAGCTTTTCTACCCTGATAATACTTTCCGAAGAATGTTCGTAACGGGCAAGTGCGCTTATCTTTGAGTTTTTAAGAATATAACATTCATTGGCTATCGGTTCCTGGTGAAAATGAAATTCCTTTGCCGGAATACCCTGTGGCTCTTCGTAAAGTCTTGTGATCAGTTTTGTGTCATATCCTTCAACAGTCCTTACAGCCCTGTTAAGTTCATCGAGATTGCGCACTTTATCGTTTTCGAAGTCCTGAGCATCAAGCCCCAGAGATTTAGCCTTCATCCTCAGGTTTATGTCCTTGCTGATGAGTGTTACCTGCCTGCCCCTGTTGTCGGTTGTAAGATATTCGGTTATTGCAAGTATGCGGTGGTCGGGTGTTTTTTCGGGAAATGAGCGCTGGAGTTTTTCAGAATATTCTTTTCCGGTCTCAACAAAAAGTTTTCCCATGTTTTTCCCCAGAGATATACCTTTGGAAAAAAGATTCTTGCCTGCGATCTCGTTCATCTCGCGTGTAAATTCTCTTGCGTTGAAACTTATCAGGTCGCTGCCTTTTTTCAGGTGATCAAGTTCCTCAAGCACTACTATGGGAATGACTACGTCATTATCCTCGAACTTATAAATACACCTGTAATCATGCAAAATGACGTTGGTGTCGATAATAAACAACTTGTTGGTTTTTGACATAGAAGAAATTTTTTATAAAATAACTTCATTTTTCAGCCCTTCTTACATGAGGAAAATGAATTTAATCAACAAAAGATTATTAATATCTCAGGCAACTTTTTATAATGATGATGTGTCTTATTAAATATAAGAATTAATGCCTGTTATTTGAAATTTTTTCTTATCTTTGAAAAAAAACGGATATGAAAAGGATTTTTTTCGTTTTTATATTTTTTTCCTGCATTTCTGTTAATGCTCAAACACCGGCCTGTTATCTGAACATTGACTCGGTATCCTTTAATGGCTTTTCATATTTAAATCCTGATACTGTCGGGCTTTGTCAGGGCAATTATGTTTTTATTTATTCCACAGCATACTGCCTGAATTCGTATTTCGCCGAAGATTTCAACTCCGGAACATTAGGCCCTATATGGTCAACTACTTCCACGCCTATGTTTACAAATCCCTGCGGCGCCGGTTCAGATGGAACTATTTACTTGTGGATTGGTCCTGCCACCAACTTTCCCCGTCAGCTTACCACCAATGCCTTTCAGGTTACAACACAGTGTCAGATTTGTTTCGACATGAAATATGCTTCACAGGGAAACAGCACACCCTGCGAAGGGCCGGACGAACCTACCGAAGGCGTTCATCTTCAATGGTCGTTTAATGTCGGCGGACCCTGGTTGGACATCAATTACTGGGATCCTGTCGGCGGTTATGACCCCTATCTTACAACCTGGCATCAGTACTGTGAAGATGTACCTGTTAACGGAACTGTATATTTCCGCTGGTATCAGACCAATACATCAGGTAATGACTATGACCACTGGGGTATTGACAATGTTGTCATTAACTCTTCGTCAGCGATTCCTGTAACGGTGCAGTGGAGCAACGACAGCGCAGTCTTCTCAACAAATAACAATGTAATAGTTAATCCCGGTCAAACGACAACTTACACGGTTACACTTAACAACGGCTCTCTCACTCTACAGGACAGTGTTCATATTATGATGCTCGATACCAACATGAGTATATCCGGCCTTGATTCTTTATATTACACTAATAGTCCACCGGTTGTTATAAACGGAAGCCCTCAACCCGGTTATTTCACAGGACCGGGAATTTTCAATCCCAACATCTTTTCCCCGCAACATGCCGGATCGGGAATACATGATATTACGTGGCATCATTACGTAGTGGGATCTTTCCCGCAACCAGGCAATGGCGCTGCATTTTCAGATGATTTCAGTACCGATAAAGGCTGGACGGGATATGGGTCGGGGGGGTGGACAAGAGCTTCTGCAGTTGCCAGCGCCGGTTGTTCGGGTAGTCAGGACCCTTCCGCTGACCATACTACTACAGCAGATAATTTTATTATCGGAAATTATATTGGTGCATGCTATCCCAATAGTATGGCCCAGACATACTGGCTGACTTCACCAGTAATAAACTGTTCCGGCCAAAACAGTTGTGCTCTGGAATTTTATAGCTTTTCAGGATGTGAATCGAGTTCGTATGACCATATGTATATTGATGTATATAATGGCACTTCATGGACAAACATATATTCTAACGCAGGAAGTTTTTCAGAAACCGCATGGACACTCAGAAACTATAACGTTACGCAAGCAAATAATAATGCGAATTTTCAGGTACGCTTCGGACTTGGCCTTACAGATGGTTCCGTAACCTATCAGGGCTGGAATATTGATGACCTTGCAATTAATTGTACCGGCACAGTTCCGGTTTACGACACCCTCTGTGAGCTTTCGTATACTCAGCAGGTAACAGTACTTTTCCCGACCGGAGAAGAATTAAATGAGGAGCTTTCCGGTATTAAAGTTTTCCCCAACCCGGCAGGTGATGTACTGTATATAATTACGGACAATAATATTGACGATGCAATCTCCATTTACGATATAGATGGTCGTATTGTGAAAACTCTAAAAATGGAAGGAAACAGTTGCGAAATATCGCTGGAAAATATACCATCGGGAACTTATATGCTCAAATTTGGAAATAACAGGTGTGTTGGGTGTGTTTGGTGCGTGTGTTGTAATAAAAAGATAAGTTATGTTTAAAACACTGTCTTTTCCGGAAAGAATATGGATTTATATTAAGCCATATTTTAAAACTTATCAAAAAAGATTATCTTTTTTCCCTGTCATTTTCTTTCTGCCTTTAGCCCTCTCATCTCAAACAACAGGTTGCCATCTGAATATTGATTCGGTAAATGTAAACGGGCAGACTTATATAAACCCCGACACCATTGATCTTTGCCAGAGTGATTATCTGTTTTTATATTCCTCGTTCTATTGTATCGACACATTGTTTTATAGCAATTTCAACGGTGTAAATCCGGGCGCCGGATGGTATAGTAACTGTTCGCCCATGTTAACCAACCCATGTGGCCCGGGTATTGACGGTTCTACATACGCATGGGTGGGACCCGCTTCGAGCTTTCCCCGCGAACTGGCATGCGGACCGGTAACATTAAACGGGGTAACAGAAATTGAATTCGATATGAAGTATGCTTCGCAGGCCAATTCCTCTCCCTGCGAAGGTCCAGACTTGCCTACTGAAGGGGTTCACCTGCAGGGCAGCACCGACGGAACAAACTGGTACGAAATCCAATACTGGGATCCGGTTGGTGGTTATGACCCTTTTCTTACTTCATGGCAGAATTACTGTTGTACTGTTAATTATTCAGGTATTGTTGCTATACGATGGTTTCAGACAAACACTTCGGGCAATGATTACGACCACTGGGGGATTGACAACGTAATAATAAGATCTATTTCAACACTGCCATCCACTATTGAATGGGACGATGGTAACGGAGTGTTCTCGAATAATAATAATATAATAGTTAACCCCACTCAAACAACAACATATATTGTTACTCTTTTAATTGATTCAACAACAACACATGACAGCGTCTTTATTAATATTCTTGATTCGAACATGAGTATTTTGGGGCTTGATTCTATATATTTTACCAACAATCCGCCTGATATTATTACCGGCTATCCCCAACCGGGATATTTCACCGGGCCGGGTATTTTCAGTCCAAACATCTTTTCGCCCCAACATGCAGGTGCCGGAGTGCATGATATAACCTGGCATCATTATGTTATAGGCAGTAATACTTTTCAGGTCTCAGACATTGCTTTTTCGGATGATTTCAGCACCGACAAAGGCTGGTCGGGATACGGAGCAGGCGGTTGGGAAAGGGACACCGCCACAGCAAGTGCAGGATGCTCAGGCGGGCAGGATCCTTCTTCTGATCACACAACAACTGCAGACGATTTTATTATTGGCAACTACATCGGCGCCTGTTATCCAAACAGCATGGCCCAGACATACTGGCTTGCTTCTCCCGTGATCGATTGCTCGAACTCAAGCGGCTGCTCACTGGAATTCTGGAGTTTGTCGGGCTGTGAGTCCAGCTCATACGACCACATGTATATTGAAGCATTCGATGGAAGCACATGGTTCAACTTATACAACAATGCTGCCAGCTTTACCGAATCAATCTGGACGCTCCGTTCATACGCGCTACCGCAGGCAACCAACAACCCGGATTTTCAGTTAAGGTTTGGCATGGGAACTACTGACGGCTCGGTTACCTATCAGGGCTGGAATATTGATGACCTTGCAATTAATTGTAACTGGACTGTTCAGGTTAATGACACACTCTGCGAGCTTTCGTATACTCAACAGGTCACAGTGCTTTTACCCACCGGAGAAGAATCAGATAAAGAACTTTCGGATATTAAGGTTTTCCCCAACCCTGCAGGGGATGTGCTGTATATTCAGTCTGAAAATCCTTTATTTTGCCCGGTCACACTGACAGATATTACAGGCAAAGTAATGTTAATTCAGAACGCCTCCGGTGAAAGGACAAAGATATCACTTGAAGGTATTGCAGCAGGAACTTACCTTCTGGAGATTTCAGACAAACGGTATTGCGTGGTAAAAAATTAATAATGCTCTTTTCATCTTCCTGATAATAAAATTCAAAATGAAAAAGATCCTGATACTTTTAATGTTCTTTTGGACAAGCTTTCAATTGTACAGTCAATATACGATTGTAAGCGGTGGAACCGTTAACGCATGTTCAGGAACAATTTCTTTAGGAAGTTATACAACTGGTACATTATATACAATTACTATTTGTTCAGACGATACTAACAGTTTACAAATAACCCTGACAATAACTGACTATAATATAGGGGGAGGCCAGCTTTGCGCTTTTGACGGGGCAAGCACAGCATCTCCTTTAATCGGATGTTCTCAATGGGGGGCATCCCAGACAATCACTACAGGTCCCGTCAATACGACCGGTTGTATTACTCTTTTTTGGCTAAGCAATACAGCGGGAGCAACATTTTCAGCCAATATTCAATGTCCTTTTATATGCCAGCCATTTCAGGTTAGTGTGACTACAAATCCGCCATATATTACAGAAAACGGTATCAATTATGTTGATATATGCCAGGGAGATGTTGTTACATTTAATGCTACAGGCATTTATCCCAATTATTCATATCCTCAATCTGACTCTACCACAACTTTCAACTATGACTTTGATAATTCTCAGACCGCCGGAGGCCTTGGAATGACAACGGCCAGTCATTTATTTACCGGTCAGCAGGGATATAACATTGTAATTACAGGTGTTGATCAGTATAACTGCAATAGTACAAATGCAACAAATCTCAGGGTAAGGGTATCACTGCCCCCTTCTTTCAACGGTGTGTTTGCCGTACCTCTGGATGTTTGTACCGGACGACCTGTTGATTTAGTTTACGAAGCAGCTGTAGTTAATGATTCAGTAACGTGGACAAATCAACCTGTGAACCAGTATGCCGACACTACATACCTTCCGGACGGGTCCGGGGTTTCGTACAATACTTCCATTACTCTCTCTGGATTTAACCCTGGTGCAACATTAACGACAATAAATGACCTTCTTGGAATTTGCGTCAACATGGAACATTCCTTTATCGGGGACCTGACCATGTATATAACCTGTCCCAACGGAACGATGGTACAACTTGAAAATCAGGGCGGCGGCGGAACATATCTGGGAGTGCCTATTGACCTTGACACACCTGTCCCGGGAGTCGGATGGGATTATTGCTGGTCGCCGTCTCCAACGTATGG
>CAZEWB010000087.1:0-1379 GCA_964515655.1 uncultured Bacteroidales bacterium | reverse complement strand
TGTGTTGGGTGTGTTTGGGTTTTTTGGTTTCGAATTATACTACTCTCCCTTCAGGTTCATATGCCAGTTACCAACCTCTTACCGGACTGATAGGTTGCCCTCTTAACGGCCTGTGGACATTCACCGTTACCGATAACTGGTCAATTGACAACGGCTATATCTTTAGCTGGGGAATGAATTTCAATCCGTTGTTATATTCGAGTGTATGGTCGTACAACACCTGGATAACCGATTATAGCTGGACTGCTCCTGCTGCAACAGGCAATTATACCATCTCAACCGGAACAAACGGGACAGGTCAGGTAGAGTTTCAGTCAACCGGTTCTCCCGGCACAACAGTTGTGGAGCCGATACTCCTGACCGTCACCGATAACTATGGCTGTTCTTATGATACAACGATAATTGTAAATGTTTTGGAGACCGAGTCGTTTTCGATAATCGGGCTTGCTTCAGGGTATTATATCACAGATATTGCTGTAACAATTTCCGGATACCCTGCCGGCGGAACATTCAGCGGCCCGGGCATCGTTCAGCCTTCTACATTCGATCCGGCGCTCGCGGGACCGGGGATCCATACTATCCAATATGATTACTATTACATTGACTCAATAACTACTACGGGATTTCTCGACATCTTTTCAGACGATTTTGCTACAGACAAAGGCTGGACAGGATACGGGGCAGGCGGATGGGAAAGGGACACTGCCACAGCAAGTACAGGATGCTCAGGCGGACAAGATCCTTCTTTTGATCACACAACAACATCTGACAATATTATTATCGGCAACTACATTGGCGCCTGTTATCCAAACAGCATGGCCCAGACATACTGGCTTACTTCACCTGTCATCAATTGTTCCAGTATGAACAACTGTATGCTTGATTTCTGGAGCCTGTCGGGGTGTGAATCAAGTTCTTTCGACCACATGTATATTGATATTTTTGACGGAACTACATGGCAAAATATATATGCAAACGCTACCGGTGGTTCAGAAACAATGTGGACTTTAAGAACATATGCAGTAGCGCAAGCAACAAACAATGCAAATTTCCAGATCAGATTCGGTCTCGGCACTACAGACGGTTCTGTAACATACCAGGGCTGGAATATCGATGACCTTTCCCTTAAATGCAACGGTTCTGTTACTGTAATGGATACACTCTGTTTAGAGACCTATACACAACAGGTTGGTGTCGATTATCCCGTAGACGTAATTCAGAATCATGAGATAAACAATATAAACATTTACCCTAATCCGGCTGGGGATGTGCTGTATATAAATACAGACAATAATATTGACGATGAAATCTCCATTTACGATATAGATGGACGTATTATGAAAACTCTGAAAATGGAAGGAAATAGTTGCGAAATATCT
>CAZEWB010000086.1:1970-9735 GCA_964515655.1 uncultured Bacteroidales bacterium | reverse complement strand
TGTGTTGGGTGTGTTTGGGTTTTTTTTTTGCTCCCTTATTTTTTTGATTTTTCAATATCGGTACCGATATTGAAAAATAAAAAAAATAAGGGAGGAAATAAAAATGAGCAAACCTATTGTAGCCACAGCTTCACTGGCCGGATGTTTCGGATGCCATATGTCTATTTTAGACATCGATGACAGGATCCTGAAACTTATCGAACTTGTCGAATTCAACAAATCTCCCATCGACGACATAAAGACTTTTACAAAACAGTGCGATATCGGGATAATCGAAGGCGGATGCTGTAACAGTGAAAATGTTGAGAACCTGAAACTCTTCAGAAAGAACTGTAAGATCCTCATAGCCCTTGGCGAATGCGCCATCATGGGTGGCCTTCCTGCAATGAGAAACGGAATTCCCGTTAAAGAATGTCTCGAAGAAGCATACCTGGGAGGCCCTACGGTCCAATTGAACAAGGAAAAGATAATGCCAAACGACGAAGAACTTCCCTGCATTCTGGACAAAGTTTATCCCCTGAATGAGATCGTGAAGATCGATTATTACCTTCCCGGGTGTCCTCCGAGGGCTGACCTTATCTGGACTGCAGTTGCCGCTCTCGTAACAGGCGGTCCGCTGGAAATACCTTACGAATTAGTTAAGTTTGATTAATTTAAAACTGAAAGTCAATGCAAAAAGTAACAATAGAACCAGTAACCAGAATTGAAGGTCATGGAAAAGTGACCATTCAGCTCGATGACAATATGAATGTGACCCAAACCCGTCTTCATGTTGTTGAATTCCGCGGATTCGAACGTTTTGTACAGGGCCGTCCATACTGGGAAGCCCCGGTATTGGTACAGCGCCTTTGCGGAATATGTCCTGTTAGCCATCACCTCGCTGCTGCGAAAGCGCTTGATGTGATCGTTGGCGCCGGTACAGGAACAGGTCTTACTCCAACAGGAGAAAAAATGAGAAGACTTATGCACTACGGGCAGATGTTCCAGTCGCATGCCCTCCATTTCTTCCACCTCGTATCTCCCGACTTCCTCCTGGGATATGATGCCGACCCCGCTATCCGCAACGTGATCGGAGTGGCGCTGAACTTCCCCGAACTGGCAGTTCAGGGCGTAATGATGCGTAAATACGGACAGGAAATAATTGAACGTACTGCAGGTAAAAAAGTTCACGGAACAGGCGCAATACCCGGCGGTATCAATAAAAACCTGACAATCGAAGAAAGAGATTATCTCTTAAAAGGAGCAGATCCACTCAATATCGAAAAGATGATAGCATGGGCCGACGGGGCTCTTCAGTTCTTTAAAGGCTATTACCTGAAACACCAGGATTTCGTTGACAACTTCGCTTACTTCCCCTCAAATCACCTGAGTCTTGTAAGAAAAGACGGCGCTCTTGACCTTTATCACGGCGTTTTAAGGGCTGTTGATGCTGACGGCAAAAAGATACTCAACGATGTTGACTACCAGGAATACAACAAATACATCGAAGAAGAAGTACGCAGCTGGAGTTATATGAAGTTCCCTTATCTGAAATCTCTCGGTAAGGAAAAAGGATGGTATCGTGTAGGTCCTCTTGCACGCCTCAATACCTGCGACTTTATTCCAACTCCGATGGCGCAGAAGGAATTCGAAGCATACAAAGCGCACACCAAGGGAAAACCCAACAACCATTGCCTGCACACACATTGGGCACGCCTTATAGAATTGCTGCACTCGGCAGAATTAATTAAAGACTTACTCAACGATCCCGATCTGCAGAAGACAGACCTCGTTGTTAAGGGCAAGAAACAGAAGGAAGGCGTTGGGCTTATCGAAGCGCCGCGCGGAACATTGTTCCACCATTACAGGATCAACGATAACGATCAGATAGAAATGGCAAACCTTATCGTTTCAACTACAAATAACAACGAACCGATGAACCAGTCGGTGAACTTTGTGGCAAAGAAAATGATGAACGGCCAGAAGACAATCACCGAGCCGATGAAGAATGCTGTTGAGGTAGCCATCAGGGCTTATGACCCCTGCCTCAGCTGCGCAACACATGCCCTCGGCAAAATGCCCCTGGACATAAAATTAGTTGACGCAAACGGTGAAGTTCTGGATAATTACAAATCATAAATTTCTTTATAGCTAGAATACAAAGTCCGTCAGTGTTGGCGGGCTTTTTTTCTGCCCCTTTCCATTGTCATTCTGATCGCAGAGAAGAATCTGAAGGGAGACCAGGAGATCCTTCTTTTCAATCAGGATGACAAGAAGAGTATAAATGATAAAAAATAGGGAGAGTAAAGGCAATCGCCATTGTTTGTTTCTTATATTTGCAGTATATAGTAAAACGGTTACATGAAAAAAATTCTCATATACGGTTACGGCAACCCCGGCAGGCAGGACGACGCAATAGGTTCAAGATTTACCGAACTTATCGAAAAATGGGTTGAAGAACAAAAGATCACAAACATTAAAACCGATTGTAATTACCAGTTGAATATCGAAGATGCTGCAACCATAGCAGAATACGATACCGTGATTTTTGTTGATGCTTCAATAGTACCCGAAGTTGAAGATTTCAAACTGGAGACCATAGAACCGAATGATGCGAGAATAGAATTTACAATGCATGCAGTATCAACTGCATTTGTGGTGGACCTCTGCAGGAAGATATATAGCAAAACTCCAGAAGCTTACGTGTTGCACATTAAAGCATACGAATTCGAACTGATAGAAAAACTGACTCCCAAAGCCGAAAAGAATATGATGGAAGCGTTTGAATTTTTGAAGGAGTTTGTAAAAAAGATGTAGTTTTTAATAAGAGTTCCCTGTTTCTCATCACTCAAACCCCCCAACCGTCATGCTGTCCTGAATTTAATTCAGGATTGTTTCAGCATCTCCTCATGCCCACATTCTATATGAGTATTGTTCAAGAGGAGATTCCGTGTCGGGCACGGAATGACGGGAGAGGTGCAGGGGTAAACAGCGGGTGGCGTCATCCGTCCATTGTTGGCCGACGCAGACCTTTAGGGACGCCTTCGCACATTCCACTGAGACCCTAAAGGTCGCTTGCGCGCTACAGCCCGAAAAACACCATACCTATACCGCAAAGCATTATAGTACCGCCGGCAATGACGTGATTGTAACGTTCAAGTTTTTTCATTGGTAGAAAACTGATGCCTCTGGAAGTAAGCAGTACAAGAGTTACCATAGTGCCAATTGTAACTATGGAAAAAACGGTGGTAACAGCGACCGTAAGCCAGATGTTGTTCTGGGCAGCGGGATACATTACAAGCGGGATAAGGGGTTCGCATGGGCCGAATACAAAAATAGTGAACAGTATCCATGGTGTAATGTTGACCTTTTTGTTGTTTTGCTCTTCATGAACATGCACATGTTCCTGGGAATGGGTATGCTCATGTTCGTGCACATGCCCGTCGCCGTGATGGTGCAGGTGCCGGTGCGGCCTGTTTTTAATGGCCCTGAAAATTCCCCACACAAGATAAACGAATCCGAAAGCGAGAAGCAGAACCGAGACCACACTTCCGCGCTGCCCTTCCCAAAGTTCAAGACTGCTGACGGCAATCCCCATAGCTATACCGATGATGCCAAGGATGACAGAACTGCCCACATGGCCAAGTCCGCACAGCACGGTGAACCAGAAGGTCTTTTTCGTCGACCAGTTACGGGCTTTTGAAATTACAATGAACGGAAGATAATGGTCCGGTCCTGCAAGTGTGTGAAAAAAAGCCAGCGATAATGTTGTGGCTAACAATAATGATGCTTCAGCGTTCATGGTTATTTAGTTTTAGTTCTTCAATTTCAAAAATTTCATTTCTGTCCAATTCCAGCCAGTGTTTCAGTGATGCAGCACGAATGAGTTTCCAGTAACCTTCGGTAAGCCCCCCGTATTTTAATACTCCCGCATCAATGTCATTCTCTATTTTATCGTAAATTTCTTTTTTCAGAGTCAGTTTTATTTTTTTGTCTTTGTAAATGAAAATCGCCGAGGGAGATGAAACGGAGTCATTATTGATTTTAATCATGCCAAGTCCCAGCGTGGCGCCGGTGCTTATCTGCAGGCCATCGTTCATGCAGCTTAGGGGTGGGGTGTTCCCTGCAAAAGAAAACACTTCAATGCGGTCAATTTCTGCATTAAGGATTTCACGTGCTTTCATTCCCATTTTTGCGCCTACAATTGAATATGTTCCCAGATGCCCGTGTATCTCATTTGTGAGAACACAGACCCGCCATTCTTCTTTGCCGTATTTCTTAATGACCTCGTTCATTATTTCTTTAACGTCGTATTGAAATGCAGCGCTGTCAGCCGGAAATCTGTCGAAAGTAATATTGTTTTCGAGCGAATAGGTCTGAGATAGAATCTGTAGTATTTTTTCCTTTACAGCTTCAAAAGAAATATCGTTTGTAATACTTACCGAGGGATTTCCAAACACAGGCTCCATATCGAAAAGATTAGGGTACAGATAATACACGGGGATAAGATCGTCCCACAATTCAAAATAACCTGAATCTATTGCAGCAACTACATTCCCGGCCTGATGCGTTCTGGAAATCTGATTGGCAAAAGACGTATTAATATTCTTAATATCTTTAAAATAATCTTTTGAAAGCACAGCCTTTTTATCGCAAAGATTGGAAATTATATCTATCGAAATATGTTCTTTTAACAGGGCTTCTGCCGCCTTTTTGTCAAATTCATAATTTGTACCGGACAAGGGCTGAACAGAGTAATTATACCAGATAATATTTTTGATTTTGGCCTTTTGTTCAGGATATCTCTTTACAAATTCGTAAATATCAGTGAGTGGTCCGAGGCAGATTATTGTAACAGGATTTTTAGAATTTGTAAAAACAGTTTTAAGTATTTCTTCAGCCGGAAGCGGAGCACCGGGATCTTTAACGGCATCTCCCCAGTTAACCGACATTAAAAAGTCAGTGTGCGATGAAGCTTCTTTGTGTATCTGTTTTCCTTCTCCTACCCGAATATTCTTAATGTTAAACTGATTCAATAATTCAATGATCTTTATTCTGCCTTTATCCGGAGGCAGCATGCCATCCGAAGAAACAATAGCCATAATGGTTATTTCAGGAGCTGCAAGGAACTCACAAAGTGCTCTGAGATCATCAACAGCACAATCCGTACTTATTACAATATCTCTTTGTGCCTTTAAGTTTAAACTGAAAACTACAAAAAGGACTATGAGAAAAGTATTATAAGCCTTCGTCAGCATTTTATCTTTGTTAAAGATGAATTCCATCCCCGTCAAGAACAGGGAGTTTTTGATTTGAACATGAATAGCATAAAAAGCCTTTGCCTGATCTCTTGGTGCGTGTCTTCATCACACTCTCGCCGCATTTTTTACAGGTAACACTTTCGTGAACTCCGGCATATTCCGGAATAGTAACTTTTACTTTTGTAACAGTAAATAATTTCCCGAAAGGAATTGTAAGGGTTCCAAAAGCCCTGTCAAGTGCGGACTTCCTGTATTCTGAAACAAGTTTGGGGTCGTGATTCTTTTCTTCGACAACCTTTATGTACAGTTTTTTAAAGTCGGGAAATGCTTTCCTGATCTCGTTTTTGGCTTCCGGCTTTGAACAAATTCTTATGCCATTGCCATCGCGTCCGGTCAAAGTAAAAGCTACCTTTCCGAGGTCTTTAAATATCAGAGAATTGTTCCCGAATGTACAACCGGTCACGAATTGCACCCCGTCCGAAAAGCAGTTGTTGGTCTCTGTAATGGCCAGCAGGTCTTCCATTCCGTTTGAATCAGCGTCAATTATTTTCATCGCGTACGTAGCCGCCATAACACCCAATGCAAGGCCGGGGCAATAATGTCCGTGGATCTGCGCGGCCTTTATCATAAGGGAATCTGTGCGGTTTGAATAAATATCATTCCTTATTTCGATTCGCGGATTTGATTTTAGTTTTGACTGGTGTATCGGGTTTGCATCCGCCTCATAAGCAAACATCGAGGTGTCGGTGTTCTTTATATCAAGCACGGGCGTTCCGTTGATGGCATCAAGTCCGGCAACTACAAGAGTGTTCCCTTTCCGTTCAAGAAGTTTAACGGTTGTAATGCCTATGGGATTTATCCTGTTGGGGCTTCTCGAGGCCAGCAATCCTCTTTTGTAATTCTGGTGAGGAGGCTGTACTATAAGTTTAAAAGAGGTTGATCTGTGAAAGTAAAAGATGACATCGATGTATTCGTTTTCTTCTATTCCTAAAAGAGCGTCGGAGTATTCTTTATTGATCTCAATAATGCTGTTCTTTGCCTTGATCTTTTTAGGTTCAACAGGCTCGTTAAAGTTGTTTTTTACTATCCCTATTTTAATGAATTCGTTTTTTTTCATTGATGCATTATTTCAATAACGATACTAATTCTGAAATTGTGTTACAGTATCCCGAAGAATTATTTTACATCTGTCATTACAAGCTTGCCATGCTTTATCCCTTTGGTGGCGATCAGTTTATCGGCCAGCTTCTGAAGTTTCTGCGCCTTACCTTTAACTGCAATGGTCTCAAGACAAAGGTCGTGCTCCAGGTGAACATGCTGGGTAGATAATATCAGCTCGTGATAATCGTGCTGCAAATGCATCAGTTTGTTATTCAGTTCACGTTTGTGATGATCATAAACTATGACAATTGCACCAGCGACAATTTTATTTTTGTCGATCTTTTCAGAAACAAGAGTTCCCTTAATAAGGTGACGTATAGCCTGAGACCTGTTGGGAAACCTGTGTTTGCTTACCAGTTCATCCAGTTCGGTGAGGATGTCTTCCTCCAGCGAAACGCCAAATCTTTTTACCTTCATGTGTTACTAAAATTAAAAATGTTGACACAAATATATAAACAATAATTCAGATTAAAAAATAATTATAAAAAGTCGGCAGTCCACAATCCACAGTCTGCAATTGGCAGTCGGCAATTGACAAAAGGGGAATCCCATTGCAGACTGCAAGACTGGCGACTGCAGACTATTTCTTGTTTTCCAGTCCCTTAAGACAGTCGTACCACTTATCCATTCCATCACCTGAATTATAAAATATCAAGATAAATATTACACCATACTATAATAAATATCCGATATTATGCAATACTGTGTAGTGATTATACCTAGGTTTGATTGTTTCGGAACGATAAAAGTCTTTGCTTTTTGCGGTTTGCAGAAGGGCAAGCTGGGATATTTGTGAAATTACCGGTTTTGCGATGCCGCGATAACAAGCTGCCCCAATGCTATCCCCGCATCATTTGTGGGTATCTTTGAATGAGAATAAACATTGAATCCTGACGACAACAATTCATTTTCAATGTTTTCGAGCAGGTATTTATTCTGGAAAGTCCCGCCGGATAATACGACATTGTTCAGATCGTGGATGCGGCTGATATCCTTAACTGTCTGTACTGTTACGCTAATTATTGTATTGTGAAACTTAGCAGAAATGTCAGCAACCAATACCCCGGCCTTAATATCATCAACAATTCCTTTAATGGTCTTATGAAAGGAAATTCCGTTTTCTGTAAATTCAAAATGATAATGATCTCTGTTTGATGGGTTCAGTACAGCCTCGAGTCTCATTGGTGCTTCAGCATGAAATTTACTGACGGGGCAGAGGTTTATAAGCGCAGCCACCGCATCAAAAAGTCGTCCGGCGCCGGAACTGAGAGGACAGTTTATTTTTTTATCGATTGCATTGCAAAGCAGATCGATCGTGGCTGCGGGTATTTTTTTCAAACAAACAACCAAACACACCCAACACA
>CAZEWB010000086.1:0-1960 GCA_964515655.1 uncultured Bacteroidales bacterium | reverse complement strand
TGTGTTGGGTGTGTTTGGTTATTTTTTTCAAAAAAGGAAGATCAAAATTCATGAAATCTTTTCCATAAAGATCATATAAATACGATATTGCCATCCGCCATGGCTCGCTTGTCACCTTGTCGCCGCCGGGCATGGGCATGTAAGCGAAATGGTTTATACGCCTGTAGTTTTTTGCATTGCATATCAGGAACTCGCTGCCCCAGATGTTCCCGTCATCGCCAAGGCCGGTGCCATCCATTGCTACTCCTATAACGTCTTCGTCGAGATTGTGTTCGGTCATGCACGACACCACATGAGCATGATGATGCTGGACCTTTATATGAGGAAGGCCTGTTTGTGCGGCGTACTGTGTTGAAAGATAATCAGGATGCATATCGCTTACAATCAACCTGGGATTTAACCGGTATAGCCTTTTGAACTTTTCAATGGTCCCGGTAAAAAACTCATAGGTCTCAAGATTTTTCAGGTCGCCGATATGCTGACTTATTATCGTCTGGTTGCCCTTTCCAATACAAAAACAGTTTACCAGTTCTGCTCCTGTTGCAATTATACCATCAACATTCTTTTTAAGATTTAACGGGGTCGGAACATAGCCTCTTGACCTTCGGAATATCCTTTCCTTTTTATTCACAACAGTTACAACGGAATCGTCAGCCCGGTTATGGATATCCCTGTTATAAGTAAGGACAGCATCAGATACGGCGGTCAGTTTCAGCAGCGCTTCATCATTGCTTATTATGATAGGTTCATCGGATATATTGCCGCTTGTAAGGACAATGGCCGGTGTGCTGATGTGTGCGAACATCAGGTGATGCAGGGGCATATAGGGAAGCATAGCACCTATAGTATTGAAGCCAACCACTACCGATGGCGCAAGTTCGTTTTTCTGCTTAAGAATGACGATGGGCCTTTTAAGTGATGTTAAAGCCTTTTCTTCTTCAGCATCAACAAAGGCATATTTTTTCAGGGAGTCAATATCAGAGAACATTACTGCAAATGGCTTGCCTTCCCTGTTCTTCAGTTTTCTGAGTCTTGCCACGGCCTCTTCGCAAAAGGCATCGCAGGCAAGGAAAAATCCCCCAAGACCTTTTATTGCAACAATTTTTTTCTGCGATAAAAGCTGGGCCAGTAATGGAAGAATATTCCGTGATCCGTATATCTTTTCATTTCCATAAAAAAGAGTATATTCGGGACCACAAACGGCACATGCTACGGGCTGTGCGTGAAAGCGCCTGTCTAACACATCGGCATATTCGCGTCTGCATTCGGGACACATTTCAAACTCCTTCATCGTGGTTTTTTCCCTGTCGTAAGGCAGATCCTTTATAATGGTAAAGCGCGGGCCGCAGTTGGTACAATTTATAAAGGGATAATCAATCCTGTTGGGTTGGGTTTTCATGTCCTTAAGGCAATCTTCGCAAACTGCAATGTCGGGGCTGACATCAGTTATAGTATCAGAAACTGAAGCGCTTTTTACAATTTCAAAACCTGTGAAAGGGATATGATCAACTTCTGAATGCGTTATGGAATCTATGTTTGAAGCAGGCGGCGCTTTTCTGCGGATGTCTGCAATAAAGTCCATAACTTTTCCGGAAGAGCAATTCACCAGGATAAAGACTCCGTCGTTTCTGTTCTCGACGCTGCCGCTGAGTTTGTGCTCATGTGCCAGTTTGTAAATGAACGGCCTGAATCCCACACCCTGGACAAGGCCGCGGATGTGTAAGCGATAAGTGATATTTGACGGTTGCTCTTTCCCTGACATAAAAAATACGGTATGCAAAGATAGCAGTAAAAAAAGATAAAAGATACTCGCTTCGCGACTCGCTTCGCTGAAATTCGCTGGGCTAAATTACATTTTGAGGTGATGTCACTATTTCTTTTAGACAAAAGAACATGATTATCGCAATCCCGGAGGGATTGAATCCCAATAACCCTCGGCGAAGCCGGGGGTAGAAAACAA
>CAZEWB010000085.1:0-9749 GCA_964515655.1 uncultured Bacteroidales bacterium | reverse complement strand
GGAATGTCCATGAATATGTAGCGCCGCCGGTACCGGTATTTGTGAAACTAAACGAATTGCCTGTTAAACACTGGTTGCCGTTGTAAGTGAATCCGGAGGTGACAGGCGAACTTGCAGCAACATTCACAGTTCCTGTAGCAGTACAGCTGCCGGCCCCGGTAACGGTAACAGAGTAATTTCCAGGAGAAAGATTGGTAATAGTTTGCGTATTGCCCCCGTTTGACCAAATATAAGTATAAGGGCCTGTTCCGTTAGTAACACTTGAAACCGTTGCCTGCCCGTTGTTGGCTCCGCAGGTGGTGGCCGTAGGTGTTAAATTGGCGACCCATACAGGTGGTGATGTTATGGAAACAGGGACAGTGTTAGTACATCCATTGGAAGCTGTAATGGTAACAGTGTATGAGCCGGTACAGAGCCCCAGGAAAGTGCCTCCGGCCTGGGCGCCTCCGCCAATATTATAGGTAAACGGAGAAACACCGTTAGTGGCAGTAACAGTTGCATTTCCATTACACATTCCGTTACAGGAAGGGTTATTCTGAGTTGAAATTGTTCCGGTTACATTGCAGCCACACGAGGGGTCGGTGCCGGGGAGAACAGTTACAGTTGATACTGCTGTTCCCGATCCGCATGTTCCTGTGCCGGTAACAGTATATGTATAAGTTCCGGGACTGGGGGGGCATGATGTTACAGAAGCGCCTGTGGTAGTATTCAGGTAAGATCCGGGTGTCCATGTGTATGTGATTGCACCAGTTGCTGTTAAGTTAGCACATGCGCCATTGCAAATAACAGGACTATTTACTGAAATAGGGTTATATATAGTACATGAAATGGATGCAGAACCAAAGAAATTAAGCGGTACAGTATTTATTGCAGAGCTGTAATTTGAGAAACAAACGATATAGCGTTGTCCGCATAGTACATTCAGCGGAGTTTCAAAATTGCCGGATTGCCCTCCCGAAGGTACAGGGCTGGCCATACCTGTAAACGCTTCACAGGGAACATTCCAGTTGCATGCAACCGGTGGTAGGGAGTTACTTAAAATTGAACTGCAGGTTGATGAATTATACTGCCACATTATCCAGTCATAACAATATATATTGCCACTTCCGGGCGAACCGAATGAGAACTGAAGAGTTCCGTTTGAAGCTATATTTATAATCATCCAGGTGCTGTTAAGTTCTCCCGACAGAAGACATCCTGAGTTGCCCGGTACAGAATTGGGGTTTGTACTGGGATTGGAAATAGTTCCAATATTGAACTCCATCACCGAACCATAACCATTGGGGTCTACCTGAAAACTAGCATTGGTACAGATATCTACAGCGGCTGAACAATCACCGGCAGTAATTGGTCCTGTACCCCCACATGGGTTGGTAATATTTTGTGAAGAAGGAGGTGTGCTTCCGCTTCCGGAATTGTAAATTGCACTTCCTGTCCCGTTTGAACCGTTGTAAACTGTATAATAATTCTCTGAAGAATAACTGCCTGCAGTATAACCTACAATAATAGGCTGCCCTGGGTTTACAGAAAAATTATAACAGACAGGACCATATCCTGAGGAAAGAGTTGCACCTGAAATAACTGCCGAACCGTTTACAAAAACTGTAACCATCCCGCCATTCCAACCATCACCATATGTGTCACTCAGACAAATGGAATAATTGCATGTTCCTCCGCCTCCTCCGCAACTGGTACATGCCCATTGAACGGTCATGCAGGATGAGTTGGAAAGGCAGTTGAATTCGCTTACAAGAAGATGAACCGTTCCGGTAAATGTAGCAGTCCACGTAATTGTCGATTGTAACCCGCAATTATCATCATTATACGCATAACTAACCGTATGCGCGGTGTTCCATAATGAAAGCTGAGTGTCGAAAGCGCTTCCTGCGCAGGTTGTCCATGTATAGGTTTGCCCGGATGTAACAGAATATGCCTGCCATTCACCCCCATAGACACAAGAACTTACAGTGACGAGTGAAGTAGAAGTCGTGGTCTGAGTCGTGGATGGATACTGGCTAACAAAGTTACTGCATTGGGAATAAATGAATGACAAATATGAAAATGCAAGTATTATGAATACTGTGGTGATAATTTTTTTCATAATGCTTATTTATTATTATTATTATTATTATTAGACATTTTCTTCTCTTTTTCCCTTATCTGTTCAGGCGTCATTTGTGAATTGTTTTGATTGAGTGATTTATAATCTTCAGGATACAAGTCAATCCATATTTTTTTTGCAAGAGAGTAAGCTCTTTCCTGTTTTTCTTTATCCTGCATTTGTATCAGAACAGGAGGCCTGCCCGAAAAGTTATTTTCGGCGTTCCGCCGGAAGTTATTATAAACAAACAGATATTCCTGTTTGTCAAAGGGCAGTTCATTAATATCATTTACCTGAATATTTTCGGTTTCCTGAAGAAAAACAGAAATCAGATTAATATCCACATCTTTTTCTGTAACAATGCTAAGTATTCCGGATGAGTTAACAGATCCTGTCAGAACACCTTCGAATTGTGTAAGTGCATCTGATAATTTAATCTTTTGTTCTTCACTCTGAACTCCGTTAATCTGCAATTGGTACAATTTCAGTTCATCCGAATTGACAGTGTACTGGGCGTTTAAATGATAGGAAACAGAGGTAATAAATACAAAAACACAGAGCCTGAAATTTTTCATATCCGTTTATTTTAATGTAACTTTTCCTTCCATTTGTTCAAAATTACCATATTTATCCCAGTACTTCAACTTATAACAATATAAACCGGGCTCGCATGGTTGGCCATTCTGCTGGTTAAGGCCGTTCCATCCCACTTCTTTTGCTTTTTTGCTGTAAACAGTCTGTCCTTTTGTATTTGCGATCTCAAGGTAGAAAGATGTAATGGCAGGATTTTCTGTAATGGGTCCGAAAACTTCGTTCAGCCCGTTGTTGTCCGGAGTAAAACAATTGGCTATTTTTACGTTCAGAGGCTCATTTATTTCCAGTTTTTTTGTTGAAGTGTCGCTGCATCCAGACTGATTCTGGGCTATCATTGAAATACTATGTGTCTGGTTCTTCATGAATGTTCTTTCGGCCGTGCTGCCCTGAGATACAGTATCATTGGCAATCCAGGTGAAGCTATGGTTGGTCATCTTTGTCTGAAGATAAACAGTATTCTTGTTGGTAATGATATCGAAACTTGCTTTTGGTTTTGCGTAAACAGAAATAACATTATCTAAAATCTTGGTTTTTATATCATCGCTATGAAAGTATTTTACCATAAGCCTTACGGTATATTTTCCCGATTTATTGAAATTGTGTACAGGCTGCTTTTCAGTTGATATCTTTCCATCGCCGAAATCCCACGAATATATCATACTGTCGCATTTTTCGGCAGGAATGAATTGTACCGACAGAGGAGCGCATCCGGAAGTTTCGGACATTGTGAAATCAGGACAAGGGGATTTTGAATGAGTGCGCGTGAGCAGGTCGGTGTTTTTAACACTGGTCTGATTTGAATCATTAGTTACATTAATAACGTTACTTGTGATTTCATTATTAACAGGAGTGTTATTGCAGGGATGCTTAATATTATTTTCAGTAACAACAGTCTGGTTTTTGTTTTGAGAAGTCGTGTTATTGTCAGTTACCGGAGTATTGTTCTCAGTGGTCTGAATATTTGTATTTTGTCCGGATAACAGAGTGGTCTTATTATCCTGATTTTCAGGCAGGATGTATATGGTTGTAATTACGGCAGCTGTGAAAACAGCAAATCCCGAAGCCCACTTCAGGAAATTAGTGAAGCCTTTACGACGAAGCGCTTTTTCCATTCTGAGCCAAGAGGCGCCGTCGTAAGGATATTCGAAAGAACCAACCTGTTCTTTCAGAAATTCTTCAACGGGTGTGAGGTTATTCATCTTCTTTATAGTGTTTTTCGAACAATTCTTTTAGTTTCTCTTTAGCCTTGGCAAGGTTCGATTTGCTCGTTCCTACGGAAATCCCCAGATAATCGGCAATTTCCTGGTGCGACATGTTTTCAATAACGAACATATTGAAAACGGTACGGTATGCAGGCGACAGGTATTGAATTAGAGAGATGATCTTTTCGGCTTTTATCTGTTTCATTTTCTCAATTTCAAGCGATTCGTAATGCTCATCAGGAACCGAATCAGCAAAATCCTCATCTCCTGCGGGCAAAAAATAATCCTTGCGACACCTTACATGGTCAATTGCATTGTTTACAATTAACCTTCGAACCCAGCCTTCCAAAGAACCTTTGTTCTCAAAACTTTTAAGTTTCGAAAACACTTTTATAAAACCATCGTGCAGTATGTCCTGAGCCTCTTCACGGTTCCTTGTATATCGCATGCACACTGCCATCATTTTGCCATAGAACATGGTATAAAAGGTCTGCTGGCTTGTTCGGTCGTTCCTTACACAAGATTCAACCAGTTTTTCAACTTCATACTTATTTGCAAGATTGACCATTAACAGCAAACCATATTAAAGACGAAAATTTTATTCTGAGGTTGCCTGCAATGGCTCCTGTATTTTATTAACATGTTATTAATATACACAGAATTTGTATTTTTTTATGACCTTGTTTTCATTTTTAGTAAAACAGCATAAATAAATGCCCTGTTTAAGATGGCCAATGTTAAGACTTCCTGTATTTCCGGTGATATTGCGGGCAAAGACCTTTTTCCCGTCAGTTGAAAATACTTCAAGATTAGTGTATTCTTCAGGCAGGTTATAAGTCAGTATCCCGGTAAAATAATAAAGATATCCATCGGTATCTGATATGCTTATTAACGTCGGGTCGTCAACCAGGATGTAGTTCTCCTTTATTAGCGTATCATCCGGGCAATCGCTATTTGACGCAATTAGTGAAACAGTATAGCTTCCTGCTGAAAGGTATTCATGATCAGGTATTTCTAATGCAGAAGTATTCCCATCACCGAAATCCCATAAATACTGGTTTGCATTCAGCGACTCATTAAAGAACGACGCTGTTGCATTGGGGATTGATAACGCAGTTACAGGAGAATAGAAGTCAGCCAGCGGAGCATAATTTACCTGGACGGCAGTCGGAACTGATAGAACGTCTGAACTCCATTGGTTCGATGCTGTAAGTGTTACATTATAGTCTCCTGAAGCGCTGTAAACAACCGATGGATTCTGGCTTGAGGAAGTTGAAGGAGTTCCACCTGGAAATTCCCAGGAATAGCTTGTAGCATTTATGCTGTTATTGCTGAACTGAATTGTGTCGCCGGGGCAAATAACTGTAGGGCTGTTATTGAAATCCGCATTTGCCGAAGGACGGAACGACCACCACATGGCATCGTAGGCGATCATATCACCATCGACATTTGTTGAATCACCGAGATAAACATGCCCTCCCATTCCCTGTGTGAAATAGTAAATGCCAAGAGACACCCATTCGTTGAAATAAACAGATTGGTCAATAACTACTGTGCTCACGCCGTTATCATGGTAGACTTTGTATGGCGCTTCGGTTGTTGATGCGCCGTTCGAAGGGATATATGCAAAGACTTCGTGGTATCCTGACTGATGCAACGAGGGAGTCCATGTTACCCAGCAGATATCCGGGATCCCGGCGTCTGTCATTGTGTACCATGTATGACCGTTATAACCGATGTTAAAGTCTCTGAAATACCTCTGATGTGAACCGGCCTGAGTGTTATTCATGTAAAATCCATGATTGTAATAATTATTGTCAATAATTGTGTCGTTATATGATATTTCCGAATATCTTGCTCTTACTGTCCATGCGACACAACCGTTGGTGCCTGCTGCATCAAGGTTTTGGTACCCGTTATTGTATCCGGGCCAGTCGTATTTGGCTCCTGCGCCGGTGTAATTGGGATAACCGGGATTGTTTTTGTTTCCGTAAGGGTCATTAAAGATCAGTGTATGCTGGCCGGAAACGTAGCCGATAGCTAGGGTGAGATGTCCGCTTGTCGTAAGGTAATTGCAGATGGGGTGAACATATCCCAGGTCAATCTCTCCGGTTGTAGCAGCGAAAGTGCAGGAAGTTGTCCATATCTGATTGGACGTGTGATAGTGCTGTTCATGGTATGTTCTCATCATGCCACTGGGAGATTTTGAACCCCACATAAAACCGTAACCACCATAAGCCGTAGTTCCTCCTGTAGTTGCTGAAATATCGTAATAGAATTCGTTAAACCTGTATCGATCAGCAACGTACGAGCCATAGTTATTAATATGCGGGTCCCATGTATACCCATGGTCAACTTCAACGGGCCACGGAGGTAACTGATTATAGTAAGCAATAGCCATCGCACTGGTAGTTGGTGCGCATGAGCTATAACCATAATGCCAGGAAGGTGTGTCGTATACCTGATGAATGTAAGGCACTGTGCCGGGAACCGTGATATCAGCCTTGTTGCTTTTAATATCATAAAACCACACCGGCAAAGGATCTGTGGTCTGATAAAGTAATTGGGATTCGCCGGATGAAAGATCAATAAAATAAACCGAGCGATTATCATATGTCTGATAAGTCATCCTGTTGTTCCCGGCCGGGAACGGTTGCATTTCTGAAATATTTTCTGTTTGGGTCAGATTAATTATCTGTCCGTTGTTCCAGATCATGATATCTGCACGGGGAATGCCATTTGCATCTGTCTGGTATCTGTTGTACACAAAACTGTTGTCGTCAAGCCATTTAACGCCGCCGCCCGTGTCAACAATGTTTTCGGTTGATGTTGTAAAATCGTAAATAACGATTTCTGCGCCCATATTATAGCTCAGTTTACTACCGTCCGGCGAGAAAGAAGGATAAGCGCAGCCTTTGTCGTCAGGAGTTATTTGCGTTGACCTTCCATTTGCAATATCAAATGCGAACAAGCGGTCGTTTTCACCGGAATAAACAACGGTGTTAATGGAATTCGAATATGCAATATAGTTACATGTTGTTCCTATGTTTACAGTACTTGTCTGAGTTCCCGAAACAATGTAAACCGTTTCATTTAGGGTATAAAAAATTTCGTTTTGTGAATTAAAAAATACCTGTCCACACTGAGCTGAAGGCGAATGCAGTTTTAATATTTTATTTGAAGAAACATCAAGAATTGCCGGAGTTTGCATACCGTTTTCGTCAATGATCTTAAATCCGATTTCGGAAAGATCCGGTGAAACCTGCATATATCGTCCGCATCCTGCCGATTGATGAATTATTGTTGTCTGAGACCCGTCATATTTATATATGGCAGAATAATAATTATCCGAAAAAAACAGGCCATGTGAAGTGTATACAGGGTTGGTGATGTAGGTATTCTCTTCTATCAGGTATGCATCATAAGGCCGTGTTTGCTGGGCTGAAATCTTTAATCCAACAATAGCAAAAAGAAAAAGCAGGAATATAACATTTCTCATATCTGTAGTTTTCAGCAAAAATATAAAAAAAGCCTGATTTATCAGCGGGAAATGATGAATGGGTTTTTTGTTAACAGGTTATTAAACCCGGATTGCACGACCAAAGACCCAAGACCCAAATTCCAAGCCCCAAGGCCCAGGGATTGTTCCCTGGAACTTGGGGCTTGGTTCTTGAGACTTGGAATTTTAAATTGTTTACCGCTTAATACTTACTGCTCCTGTATAAGGGTCGTCTTTTTCTTCGATCTTTACAATGTAAACATACGAACCCATTGGCAGGTCTTTGCCGTTATATGTTCCTTTCCATCTGTTTGCAGGATCTTTATATTCGAATCCGGTGCCGTCGAAATGGAAGAGGAGGTCGCCCCACCTGCTGTATATTTCAACAGTTACAGCTTCGAATGCTTCGATATTCTGGATCTCAAAGTCGTCGTTTACCAGGTCGCCGTTAGGAGTGATCATGTTGGGAACGATAAGCGGGATGTCAATGTAGAATGAATCGATTACAAAGCATCCGTTACCATCGGTCAATGTCATGGTATAATAGCCACCGGGCAGGTTCTCTAAGTTAGCCTGATCAGATCCGTTAGACCATATGTAAGTGTATGGAGACTGACCGCCGGATGCTGTTATATGTATATAGCCGCTGTTGCTGGCAAGGTCTATGTCGTAATCTGCGGTGTACTGGATCGCGGGAGGATTGATAAGTGTTGTAATTAAAGGAACGGGACAACCATTATCGTCAACAATTGTAACCGTATATTGACCTGCAGCAATATTGCTTATTGTGAATGTTGTATCACCATTGCTCCAGAAATAATGGTATGGCAGTGTGCCACCGCTGACAGTGACAGTTGCACTTCCGTTCAGCCCATTGTTACAAAGCGGGTTTTGAACGTTAGAAGTTGCAACAATCTCAGCCGACTGATCAATTGAGTCTGTAACGATAGTAGTGCAATTGTGACTGTCAGAAACCGTAACAGAGTATGTACCCGGAGCCAGGCCTGATATTGAAGATGTCGTTGCCAGATTACTCCACAAGTATGTATAAGGTGATGTGCCGCCGCTTGTAGTCACTGTGATTATGCCATTATTGTTATTATAACATGTTATATTCTGTGTTGCATGAAAAGCCTGGACAGCTCTCAATGGTTGGTCTAACGATAATGTCGTATCGGTTATACAATAATTTGCATCAACAATAGTAACTGAATATGAGCCTGCGGTTAGTCCGGTAGCATTGGGCTGGTTAAGCAGCAGGTTGTGAGACCATGTATAAGTGAAAGGTGAAACTCCGCCGCTCATGCTTACGGTAATTGCACCGTCACTTCCGCCGTAGCAGTTAATATTGGTGCTTAGAACAACTTGTATTGATCCGCCATTCTGGCTGCCCACGTTCACAGAAGTTGTTTCTGTACATCCGTGGGAATCGCTCACAGTAACGTAGTAAATTCCCTGTGACAGTGCGGTGATAGTGTCGTTAAAAGAACCTGTATTCCAAAGGTATGTGAATCCAGGTGATCCTCCTGAAGCAGTAACATAAGCTTCACCGTTTGCAGCACTGCAGGTCGAGTTAACAGAGCCGGCAGAAAGAACTATTATCGGTGGTTCACTTACGGTTACTGAATAAGTATCTGTACATCCGTTATGGTCGGTAACCGTAACAGAATAGTTTCCGGCAGACAGGTTGGATGCCGTATCATTTACAGTAGTATTGCTCCAAAGGAATGAATACGACGGGGTGCCTCCGGTTACCTGAGCTACTACAACACCATCATTCCCGCCATTACACGACGGGCTTGTTGTTTCAAGAGTTGAAGCATTTAGTTGATCTGGTTGCGTAAATAATCCGTTAAATAACCCTATGCAGCCATTCATATCTGTAATGGTCAGGTAATAATGCCCTGCTGGAATATTGGTCAGTGCACCTGTAATACCTACAGTGGTTCCAAGGGAATCTTCCCAATGGTACATATAGCTTGGAGTTCCACCCTGGCCCTGAACTGTGACTCCCCCATCAAATAATCCATAGCAGGAAATTGAATCAAGCGAAGTTACCTGTGCGGAAATCTGAAGAGGTTGTGTAATATCAACTGAAGTGAAAGTCTGGCAACCAATATTATCAGTTACTGTAATATAATATGTTCCTGCACCTAGATCAGTCAGGGTAAGCGCAGAACTTCCGGTTGACCATAACACCACATAAGGAGTTATCCCACCTGTAATACCTGCTGTTACAGCTCCGGTTGAATCGCCGAAACAATCATTATTTATCTGAGCATTGAATGTGATCTGAGGCGCTCCGATATCGGAGACACTGAAGAACTCAACATATTCGCAGCTCTGAACATCA
>CAZEWB010000084.1:0-9779 GCA_964515655.1 uncultured Bacteroidales bacterium | reverse complement strand
CAACGATTCCTGATAAAAACTTTGCAATAATTCCACATCAACAGTTCCTTTTATGTCGGCATAATCTCAGGCGCTGCTGTACAAAATATTTTTCGGGTTGGGCGCTCGCGGGATTAATAAATAACTGATGATACGCATAATTTTTAGACACGGATTACACAAATTTTCTTTTAGTGGGATTTGGTGATTTTGTGCTTCCGTGGCAGGAATGGGTAACTGCGGCAATTGCCATCTCCCGCTTAAAAAAGGTGTCGTATGCAGGAAGACGGTGGACGGAGACAATCTTCGGTCTTCCGTCTTCGGTCTTCCGTCACCTTTGGCGTAAGCAACCATTCGAATTTCGTGCTTCGGATTTCGTATTTTACTCCGATGTCTTAATAATAATGTCTGTAGACGAAAGTCCTTCTACAAGATCAACAGTAACCACCTGTCCGCCGTATGATTTTACAAAATCAGCGCCCACAATGGTTTTTTCGTTATAGTCGGCACCCTTTACAAGAAAATCAGGTTTTACAATTTCAATGAGTTTTTCAGGAGTATCTTTCCCGAAAAAAACAACTGCAGAAACAACACTAAGCGAAGCCAGTATAAAAGCACGGTTCTGTTCGTTATTTACAGGACGATTACTGCCCTTTAATCGTTTCACCGATTCGTCGGTATTCAGCCCGATCACCAGGATATCTCCCAGTTCAGAGGCTTTAGCAAGATACTCGGCATGGCCACGATGCAGGACATCGAAGCAGCCGTTTGTAAAGACTATCCTTTTATTCTTGAAACGCCAGAATGCCAGCATTCTCGAAAATTCAACGGAGTCTTTACTGAAAACTTTTTTATTGATATTATCTGTTATCATTTCTTTTTTCTGTTAAAAACAGGCAGAAGTATCAGCGAAACTGAGCCTCCTATCAGAACAACCAGTGTAGAAGCGCCATGTGCGACAAGAGCAAAGAACTTGGCATCGTTAAAATCGATGTTGTATATTAATAATGTAGCAATTACCATAAAGTGCCATGCTCCGATACCGCCCTGAACGGGAGCCACCATGCCGTAACTACCTAACACAAACGTTATAAGTGCAGCCATGATGCCGAGATTTTCGGTGAACCCGAAAGCAAAGAAGCAAACATAAAGCGATATAAAATACATAGTCCATATAAAAATAGAATGGAAAACAAAAAGTGGTTTGTTCTTTATATTGCGTATGGTTTTAACACCTTCAAGAAAGCTTAATGTTATTTCTTTAAACTTTTTATAAAATGAGAATTCACGTATGCGTTTGCGGATAAAAAAGTAAAAAACGGCAAGTCCGAAAAGCCCCGCAACCCCGGCAATTACCAGTATTTTGAAAATAAAAACAAATTTGTCGTAAACATCGGGATTGTTATGAAGGAAAGCGCGTAAAACAGGGTATTCTGAAATGATAGCTACTCCTGTAAGTATGAAAAGAATAACAAAATCAATGATCCTTTCAAGGACAATTGTACCAAATGAAGTGGTATAAGGTATGTTTTCGTACTTTTTAACAATCGTGGGGCGGGTTACTTCTCCCAGACGGGGCAGGGCAAGGTTGGCAAGATAGGCGATCATCACCGAAAAGAAAGAATTAGAAAACCTGGGATTGTAGCCGAGAGTGTTTACCAGCATCTGCCACCTCATGGCGCGGCTGATATGACTTAGAAAACCCACAAATAAAGATATGACTATCCATTCGTATTTTATTCCTTTCAGGTTGGCGACAAGATAGTCCATTTCCATGTCCTTGTACAGATACCAGAAAAGAAAAACTCCTATTGCAATGAACAGGAGGTATTTAAGTACATTAAGGATTTTTTTTTTCAAAACTATTTTGAAATTAGCAGGTTGGTTTGTGTATCAGGGAATACGAGTGTAGGTTTGAAAGTTCTGGCTTCCTCCGGGGTCATATAAGCATATGAAAGGATAAGTACAATATCACCAACCTGTGCTTTGCGTGCAGCGGCGCCGTTAAGGCATATCTTTCCGGAATTGCGGGGTGCTTTAATAATGTAGGTTTCGAGCCTTTCGCCATTATTAAGATTAAGAACGTGAACTTTTTCGTTCTCAATTAATCCTGAAGCTTCAATCAAGGCTTCGTCAACAGAAATACTGCCGATGTAATTCAGATCAGCCTGTGTAACCGTAACCCGGTGAATTTTAGACTTAAGGACTTCAATAAACATAGGTTGAGTCAAAATCAACTGCAAAGGTAAGAAGTAATTTTAAAAAATGCAAGAGGGGAAACAAAAACAGACACAGAGAATAAGATTTTTACCATAAGTAATAAATTTATTACCTTTGTGCCTATGAAGTACAATGAGCTTTTCAGACTGCAATAATGAAACAAGCGAAAATTAAAACAACAAAGCGATGAAAAAGCCAAAAATCAGAATAAAAGTAATCAAAGAAGATACCGGGTATAGCGCCACTACTTTGGTAAAAGAAAACTTTATTGCAACAGAAGCAGAAACCTTTGAAGGACTAAAAGCAAATATTCTGGATGCAGTAAATCTTGCTTTTGAGAAAAAAGGATTTGTTTATAGTTTTGAGGAAATCCAGTTTGAATATGACCTTGAAAGTTTCTTTGATTTTTACAAGGTTATTAATGCAAAGGCACTTTCTGAGCGTATCGGAATGAGTCAAAGTTTGTTGGCTCAATATATTAAAGGCATTAAAAAACCTTCTGTCATCCAGACTAAACGTATTCTGCAAGGCGTTCAGCAAATTGGGCGTGAACTCACCGAAGCCCGTTTCTTATTTTAGGGATTGACCCAAAATAATCTTTACATTTTGACTTGTTCATTTAAATATTCGTTTTTCATTCGCGCTAACGTCCCGATAAATATAGGGAGCTATTATTGGCAAGTGGCTAATATTTGACAATAAAACGCCTACAAAAGAACTCGTAAAATCCACTGACGTTTCTCAACAACGCTGCAAATAGCATTATTTATTATTATCTTCTGATTGTATTGAGCTATAGGGTTCTGTTTTATGTATTGAAAATTGTTTTGCTCTGTTAACAGGAATTTTACGAACTATCCTTTCATTTTGTTTGGGATTTAGTCCTTCAGGAAATGCATCAAATCTCAAAGTGGATCCATCCCACCACATCGGAAGTGCAGAATTCTGCAAATCGTTTTCGTTAAACATAACCCCACCCATGTTGGATTCATAAGTTTTTGAAAGCAACTCTGGTGGGTTTTGCGGATTTTCATATCCTTTGCGGGTTCCAATAGCAATCCAGGTAAATGAAAGAGGTTGGCTCTTTAGTTCTGCGGGTGAAGCATCAATAATTTTAAAGCCTCCCTTCGAGGTATTATCGATATAGAGATTTGCGCTACGGCCAATAGGTGTAACTGTAACAATTACAGGGTCGGTGTCTGAGGTAATATCACGAAAAGAGTTATCAAAAGTTATGTTAGCTTCGCCATTTACAATTGTTGCGGTTCCTTTAGTATAAACATCCACTGTCATGGATGCAGGAACATAGGTGGGGACTCTTTCAGTATTGCCAGATACATCCGATAAGATAGTAATAATATCGTTTGTAAACTGTTTGCCATGCAAATACAAGCTGTATCGTTCGCCGGAAACATTCAATCCATACATATTTCCGCGAATCCCCCCCCCTAATACTCCACTATAAATACCTAACCCAATACCCGCACTACTTGTCGAAAGGGATTTGCCAGCCCCAACGCCCATGGCAACAGTCCCATATACGGCATAACCTATTGATGCTGAATTTGTATATCCTAAACAACCCCATCTTGCTGAAATATTATCATATCCCAAAACGGCACCACTTCTTCTAGCCCAACCAACACCATAATCATTCAAGACGCCGTGAATTGCAAAATGATACATGTTTTGAGTAGCTACGTTAGCTTCTGCTAATGATAGAATTGTTGCATATGTAGTACCATAAGTATAACCAGTACCGGGTGTAGTTTCATTTGTAATACTCATAGTAGTTCCATATCGGTTCCCCTGAAAGTCTCCGCCAACTGCTAATGCGTTGCTTGTTGCATATCCGCCGACACCATACGAATCCTGAGTTCCGCCAATGCCCTGAAAAAAACCGCCATAAGTATATCCCAAATTGCCGGCGCCGGTATATTGCGAATATCCTTCTACTGCATCTTGTATGTCACCTTTTGAGGCATTACAAATCATATTCCCGACAACTGCAGGACGACCCGCATAAACAGCGCTGATATCATCTCCTTCAAAAAAACCTGGAATCCATACATTGGAATAACCAATAATTGCAGCAACGGAAGAAGCTCCGGTTGTTCTTCCAAAAATAGCGGCTCTGCTGGGATCATCTACCATTCCATAAACACCAGATCCATCAACCGAAAGAGTACCCGGGGCAGGCGCCGTATAATTCCCGTTATAACCTAAATATCCGGAGGTTTGATTACCCGCAACATCAGAAAAACCCGTTACTGCAGCAGTTGGTGAAGAAGCAGAGCTCGTTCGTGCCCATATAGCGTATTGATTACTTGCTCCATCATACCAGAGTCCATAAGTTTGTGCTGCATCATAAACACGAATAAATGAATTAAACTCTGGCCGGATATATGATGCTGCAGCTGGTCTTATCCAATACTCCACATTTCCGGGTATAGAAGGAACGGTTCCGGAGTATAACATTTTCCATGTAAGTGAAGCTGTATTCCAGAAATAATATCCCGGAACAACACTATTTGGCGCTACTCCTGCTGTAGCAGTATTATAAATAAGTAAAGCATCAACTGGTGCAGTAATTGGTGCGGCTGCGTTGTTTGCAGTAAGTGCTACTCTCGGGATAAGTATCCCTTTAGTTGTGGATGTAACATCAAGGAGAGCCGAAGCATTGGGAGTAGTAGTTCCGATACCGACACTTCCGCCTCCCGAAGGAACAATTATTGCGTAGTTGTTAGTGGCGTTTGTAGCAGAAAAATAACCTGCATAATTTGTTGTACCGGCTCCGGTTGATGTGCCTCTTATAGCGTAACTTGTACCGGCTCCTGTTGATTGTCCGTAGACGCCTGTTCCTCCGGCTCCGGTTGCATATCCTCTTACGGCAGCAGAAGAAGCACCCGTTGCCGCGCTTTCCCCAAAGACACCATAAACATTACCCGTACTGGCCGGAACATATCCACGGACTCCGGCAGCATTTCCGGTTGTATTTGAAGCTGGTAATGAACCATATACTCCAAAAACCTGAGCATTACCTGAAGCATATCCATAGACTCCGGCAGCATTTAAAGTGGTTGAACTTATTGTTCCCTGAACGCCATATACGGCAGCATTCCCGGTTGAGATACCACGTATAGCCGATTCTCCCGCCGTTGTTGTGGCGCTTGTAACATCCAACTGCATCGTCGGGGTCATATTTATCCCAAATTGCCCGGTTGACAGGATTATTGCTCTTTGAAGATTGGTTGTGTGAAAACTTAAACTACCCGCTTCATTATTGATCAACGAAAAATTGTTTCCTGTTGCAGTAAAATACAAACCACGGTTTGCTGCATTCGTGGTAGTGGGGTTTGACAATTGCAACAAACTTCCATCGGCGTTACGGTATATATGCAAAATACTTTGTGGAGTAGTAAAGCCGGCATCGTTGGTTATTGCAACCTGAGCATTAGCCTTAAAACAGAATATCACCATCAGCAATGTGGTAACAAAGATGAGTTTTAGGTTTTTCATATTATTTATTTTCTGAGATTACAACTTGTTTAGTTATTCTGAACCCCATGCTTTCAAGCGTTACAAAGTACATCCCTGCGGCAAAATGTGTGTCGTCAAGATTAAGCGTCATTTGTTTGTCGTCAAGCATGTATTTGTCTGTATAAAAACTCTGGCCTATAACATTGGTGAAGGTAAGGCGGTATATTTTTCCAGGGACACCCTGGACTCCAACCACAAATTGCCCGTTCCCGTGGAAAATGGTAAAGTCTTCGGGAAAGTTCTGTTCGTTGCAGATAACTGATATTTCCTGCAGAGTAACTGTGGTCATGTCGTTGTCGGTTTGTGTAAGGCGGTAATAGGCAATTCCCGAAACAGGATTGTCGTCGTTAAAATAATAGTTTTGTAAACTGCTGCTGTAACCGGCAGCATATACATTTCCCACAAGGGAATAATCACTGCCATTATTGCTGCGCCAGACAGAAAAGTAGTAACTGTTAACTTCTGATGTCGTTTGCCAGAAGAGATTTACAGACTCTCCCTTACAATCCCCGTAAAACGAAACAAGACTTACGGGCAAAGGGAGAAGTATACTTCCCAGCGTAACTTTTGACCATGACAATGTGGAACCCTGAAGAGTTCTTATAATAGGGACTGCCTGTCCGGTTATATTATCAGGAATCGGCGACCAGTATTCAGGCGTCATTGTGCCTGAAGTGGAAAGCCACTGATAAAATACAAGTTGTGCTGGATTATGCCCGTTCAATTCATCGGTGAAACAGGTGTTAAATGTAACACTTGTTGCAGCAAATGTGGTGTTACGGAATTCATAATAGCGGAAAACACTGTAATTGCCGACGAATGTTCCTGTTCCCTGCTGACGAAGGTGACCCCTGCGTAGTTCAACAGCGCCGCCGGTAAAATTTACCGATAATCCGAGATTTGCAACGTCACCCGAAGGATTAACCCTGGTTGTTATAATATATCCGGTGCCAAGCCCTTCCGTTACTGCTGCGTCTGTTGCGCGTATACGCTTTGCATTGGTCTCGCCACCCGTGACACTTGCCGTTGAACTGAAAGTTGTGATAAAGTCCCGTAAATTAAAGTGCCCCAAAGTCATATTCAGGTTATCGTTTATGCCGATATTTCTGCCCACCCAAACGCCATCTGAATGGCTGTTATTTACATCGACATTTGAAAAAGTAGTATAACTGGAACCCAGGATACTTTGTCTGGCGTTTCCGGTGAACCGAACCCAGCTTCCTGTTTCGCATACGGCAGTGGCGTTATTTGTCCAGTTCCCGTTAGAGGCAATTACCACGTTGGCCCCGTTTTTAACTACCATCTGGCCGGCTGCAATGATAACACCCTGGCTGTATACAGCGGGAATGATACAAAGGGGAAAAACAATGTTCAGAAAATACCTCATAAAAGATATCTATGTGTGATAAAATTATACGTAAATGTATAAATTTTGTTGCAAAAAAACTAAATGATTTAGTTAATAGTTAGCTTGTATCAGTTCACTTATAGATCTTTTAATTTTGATGTATTTGGCGGAAATAAAAAAACGGGAAGAAAAAGCAGATCATAATCCTGATTGGAACAGGAGGCAGGTTGACAGGAAATTCTACAATCGCAGAAGATATTCAGGCATGGGCAAAATATATACATCGCAGATACTTCCGGTTGATTCCGGAACTGCGATGAGGGTGGGTAATAAATGTGTGTAGAGTGGATACTATTATTTGTTCTATTTTTCTTCCTTTTCTAATACCGGATTAGTATTTTCCTGACCGTTTTTCATTATATTTCTATTGTTTTTGTATAAGGTTTTAGAGGAATCCTGTTTGCAATCATCCTTTTTCAATTCGATATTATCTAATACTCCGAGGGAATCTTTAACAATTGTAACATTCTTATATGCTGACACTTTTACTCTATCTGTATTGTCGTCAGATTGCTTAACGGTATCGCGATTAATAATTACAGCGTTTTCTTTACTTTTAGAAAAAACGGTTCTGTTATTCTCATCTTGCGAATAGCTGAGAGTATACATTCCGAAGAATATTATGATAGCAAGAATTGTTTTCATATCAGATTTATTAAGGGGTATATACAATTAGCACCATTGTAGCTTGCAGAGAAGACGTATTGTCGCCTCCGGAAATAACGTAGCCACTACCGCTAAGCCAGCGTGCCTGAAGGGCAAAAGTATATGCACCATTTGCAGGTACGGTGTATTCACCAATTACCGATATTCCATTAAAAACAACATAAGCTGAACTGTTGTCTAAAGAGGTTCTTAACCATGCTCCATTTGGAAAATCGACTCCGTTTACAGCAATTCTGACATCAACATTAGCATAGCGTGTATCAGACGTACCATCACAGTTATTGTCTACCATTAAACCGGCTTCTGCAAATGCGACCACTCTCTGGCCGACAACAAGATTAAGCACAATAGTGCAACCAGGGTATGACGTAAAAGTCCCGGAATTTACGCACAAATTAGTAGTACTTTCCACAGTGTTAACACTAGCTACATTTACACCACCGGCTGTCCAGACGGGAGGCGTTCCTGCTCCTGTTGAGCGTAGGAAAGAGCCGGAAGTTCCAGCGATACCATTAGGCATAAGAGCGCCTGAAAATTGTAAGTTTCCAGACACATCTAATCTTTGAGCAGGGGTTGTTGTTCCTATCCCTACATTCCCGTTTGCAGTTAATGCCGTTATTCGTGTTGTGCCGGAAGTTTGTAAACTAAGGTTCTCATCGTAACTTCCTATTAAACCTTCATCAACAGTTATTCCTTTATTGAAATAATATCTTGCCCGGTCAGTAGTGAAATGACTCCAGCCGTTATTTGCAGGCCCTACCAGTACATATCCGTCGGGAGTTCCAAACTTGGCTGGTGATGCTCCGGCGGCACCATATACATCCAATCTGCTGGCAGGGGCTGAAGTCCCTATTCCCACATTTCCACCCGAGAGAACTCTCATACGTTCAGTATTACCTGTTTTTATTATCCAGTCGGCAGCATTTACCGTTCCTATCCATTCAACAGGTGAAGCAGGTAAAGTCCCGGTAAGGGTGTTACCCGCAAGCCCCCAGCCGCTGCTGCCTGTTCCTACCTGTACCCAGATAGTTCCGTTATGATACCAGAAACCGGTAGTGCCATCTGTCTGATACACCAGCAAGCCGGTTGCAGGAGACGCAATTGCCGTTTTTTGAGCCAGAGTCATTCTTGGCACCAGAAAACCTGAGTTAATAGATTTCACTTCCAGCATTGCCGAAGCCAATGGCGCAGATCCGTCGCCGGAAATACACACATTCTGTGCTTGTAAAGAATATATGCCTGTTATCAGGAATCCCAATAATATCAGGCAGATATTTTTTCCGGGTATGTGTATTTTCTTTTTCATATGAAAATTTATTAGTGAATTAGTATTTTATTTGAAAGAACTTTTTGCTGACACTCAATAGATATCAGGTATATCCCTGATGAGATATTTTCAGATTTTACGCTGACTATTCCGATTGCATCAGTTGAATACTCCCTGTTGTTAATTATCTGCTGACCAATTGTATTGTACATGACAATATTCATGGGACTGCCGGTTACAGGAGTCCTGTAATGAATTTCAATTTCATTCTGCTGAGGGTTTACGTTGATGCTTATAACTTCAAATGTCCCCTGAATTCCATCTCCGCAGAATACAGTTACAGGTCCGTAATATGTATAATTTCCGTCAAAGTCGACCTGTTTTAATTTATAATATGAAAGACCTTCTAGCGGTGTCGGATCTGTATATAAATAATTCAAAACAGAAGTGCTGTTTCCTGCACCATTTACTGTAGCTATATAATTCCAGTAATTCAGATTATCCGACCTTTCAATTTCATACCTGTCGCAATTCAGTTCTGAAAATGTGACCCAGATCAGTTTTGCTGTCTGCTCAACACAGGTAGCAGAAAATTCAACCAGTTCAACAGGTAATGGTTGTGTCATTCTTGAAATTGTCCACGGAGACAGTTGAGTAACGCCGGGTACAGAAACAGTATTAGTAGTAGTATTGCTGGTT
>CAZEWB010000083.1:0-9791 GCA_964515655.1 uncultured Bacteroidales bacterium | reverse complement strand
GACGTTAGAACTTCAACGAATTTACTAAAAAAACGCGCGTCATTGCGAGAATTCACACATTTAGATATCGTAACTTTAATCCGAAGCAATCGGATGTGGGTGGCTTGTGTAATGGCGAGGGGAGAAAAACACCATGTTACGATCCCATATATCCACGCACAATCCCATCACACAAAGATTGCTTCGCAATGCTTTAATGTCATGCTCAACTCAGCATATATGCTGTATTTCTCGCAATGACCCTTCGACTTCGCTCAGGACAGGCGGGAGGGTGTTTTTTATTGTTTTACGTTTATGTCAACCTGTTTTTGAGGCTTTTAATACGATTTTCAACAATCAGACTTTGTGGACGTTAACTTGGACGTCATTGTAAGCCCGCTCCAATACTATGCTATTGCATAGGAAATGTATATGAGCGGAAAGTCGAAGGAGTGCGTGGGCATGAGTAGATTCTGAAATAATCCTGAACTAAATTCAGGACAGAATGACGATTGGGGATTTGGGCTATTTTGAATTTCACTATGGTAAAACCTCTGTCATTCGCGGTACGAAAGCGACAGGATGGAAGTATGCCCGTCTCCTGCGCAGACCCTAAGGTTCGCCTTCGCACGGGCTGGCGGAGAACCTTAGGGTCGCCCGCTCACGCCAAAAAACACCACGTCATTGCGAGGGAGCAACACTGACAATGAGATGCCGGGGACGCTGCAGCGACCGAAGCAATCGTTGTGTGCGGGCATGAGCGTGGTGCCGCAGGCAAACGGGATTGTATGTTGTGTTTTTTGCGTGTTTGCCTTTCCTGCGCAGACCCTAAGGTTCGCCTTCGCACGGGCTGGCGGAGAACCTTAGGGCCGCCCGTGCTCGTAGCCGCAGGCAAACGGGATGGCTGTTATGTTTTTATCGTTGCAAAAAAAAAGCAGCCGCCCTTCGACAAGGCCTTATAACAACTACTTGATTTATTCTATCCGACAGGCCTGCTCAGGGTGACTGCTTTTTTTGTGGTGGGTTGTGGGGTTTAACTTCCCGTCATTATTCATTGTGACCATCCGTTCCGGGGGCTGGGGTCTCAGCGTGACAGATCTTTTTAAAAGTACTTCCGGATGATCTCAACAAGAGCCTCTTTTGAAATTGGTTTTGAGATATAGTCGTTGCATCCCGCCTCTTTTGCCTTTTCGTTCTCGCCTGTAAAAGCGTATGCCGTTTGAGCGATGATGATGACATTTTTGTTGAACTTCCTGATCTCTCTGGTAGTGTCATAGCCATTCATTCCGGGCATTTTCACGTCCATCAGTATCATGTCAATGTCAGGATTTTTCCGGCAGATCTCAACCGCATCAATACCGGTTTTTGCATACAACTTCTCCCTGCAGAATTCCTCAATAAAAACAGAAAGGATTTTTTCGGAAGTTATATCGTCCTCGGCGATCAGCACCTTAAGGTTTTCGGGGGAAGCTCCTCCCTGTCTTTTCAGAGATACATTATCTGTAACTGTTATTTTTTCTGCCTGCAGCGGCAAATACGGAATAGTAAAGTAAAACACCGAACCCGAAGGTTCATTTGCCGTTACCCACATTTTTCCTCCCAGCATTTCCACATAAGCTTTCGAAATAGACAACCCCAGGCCGGCGCCTTCGTAATCCCTGGACATTGATTCGCTTCCCTGCCTGAATCTGTCAAATATCACATTTCTTTGTTCGGGGCGTATTCCCATTCCGGTGTCTTTTACAAAGAATTCAAGAAAGTCGTTGTTTTTTACATAGCCGAATTCTATTCCTCCGTTGTTTGTGAATTTAATTGCATTTTTAACAAGGTTGGTAAGAACTGCAACAATTTTCTCCTTGTCTGTTTTTATAATCGCATCCCTGTCGGCAAGAGAATTATTGTATTTAAGATACATTCCCCTTTTTTCAACCTCCGGTTTAAAAAAAACATATATGTACAAAATCTGTTCATTAAGATCTGTTTCTTTAATATTCAGCGACATCTGTCCCGATTCTATTTTCGAAATATCAACAATATCATTAATAATATTCAGCATTCTTTTTCCGCTTTGTTCGATAATCCCAAGATATTCACTTTGCTTTTCGCCCGTCAGGCCCGGCTCGGTCAGTAGGTTGGCAAACCCTAAGATCCCGTTCATGGGAGTTCGTATCTCGTGACTCATATTGGCAAGAAAAGCGGATTTAAGGCGGTCGCTTTCTTCGGCCTTTTCTTTGGACTTTAATAAGTCAGTCTCCGCTTTTTTACGATCAGAAATATCACGTATGGTGCCAATAATTTTGATCGGGGCATGGGCATCATTAAAAACGATTTTTGAAGTAATTGAACATGGAATTTCATTACCATCACGATTCTTAAGAATAATTTCGTAATCCGTTACACTTCCTTTTTCTCTGATTTTTTGCAAAAATATCTCTCTTTCTCCCGTATCTGCATAATAATCATGTATGAATTTTCCAAGCAGATCATCTCTTTTGTAAAGTCCCTTTGAAAGAATTTCTATTGACCGGCTCACTTCTTTTATTGTTCCTTTCAGATCAACTTCATAATAAACATCCTGTATATTTTCAAAAATACTTCTGAATTTTAATTCGCTTTCAATCACGGCCTTCTCTGCTTGTTTGCGTTCGGTAATATCGCGCATAATCCCCACTGCACACCAATTATTATTCAGGAGGATAGAAGACAATGATAGTTCAACAGTGATTTGCGCTCCGTCTTTTCTGACTGCGTTTAATTCAAGGGTTTTACCTACAGCATTTCCTTTTCCTGTTTTTTGAAAATGAGGAAACGCAGTAAAATGAGCAGAATGATAACTTTCGGGAGCGAGTAACTTATGAAGATTTTTTCCAAGTGCTTCAGCTTCTGTCCATCCCAAAATATTTGTTGCTGCATTATTCCAAAAAGAAATAGCGCCGCTATGATCCATCATGATTATAGCGTCATGTGCCGAGTTAGTGATCGTATTTAATTTCAGCTCGCGCTCCTTTAATTCATTTTCATTTCTTTTTCGTTCGGTAATGTCCTGATTCACTCCATAGGTTCTGACAGTATGTCCCTGACTATCTTTGACAATAAAAAATCTAACCGAGATATAGCCCATTTCTCCATCCGCATATAACATGCGGTGATCAAACTGCCGGCAGAAACCGGGATCAGTGGTCTCAATTGCTTTTTGAATTTCATTACCAACTACAGGCAAATCATCAGGATGGACGAATCGCTGAGCATAATCGGCTGACGACATAGTATACCCACCGACCTGTTCGGCTGTGGTACGAAAAATATTATAGAATTGATCGTTGAAAATAAATAAATTCTGAGCGACGTCGTATTCCCAATGGCCAAGATGAGCTATCTCCAATGCATTTTGTAATTGCGAGTTACTTAACATCAGCAGATATTCCGAATATTTGCGCTCTGCGATATCCATGCATGTGCCTTCTAAAAGAATATCATTCCCTTTGCTTATCTGGATAGAAGCATTGATAGAAATCCAGAACAACGAACCATCCCTGCGCTTCATCTGTGCTTCGAAATTTCTGACCGTTCCTTCCGATTTACTCATTTGTTCAATCATTCTCTCCCGGTCTTCAGGGTTTACGTATAATTGTCCCCCGATATTTGTTATGGCAGTTCTCATTTCTTCAGGCGACCGGTAACCGAACATTCGGGCAAAGGCGGGATTAACAGTCCGGCACCGGCCCTCCAGTGTTACCTGATAAATGCCTTCAACCGAATTATTGAAAATGCTCCGGTATCTTTCTTCACTCTCCCTTAATTCTTTTCTGGCCAGCATACTTTCGGAGATGTCTTTGGCGATAAAAACAAATCCTCTTATTTCATTTTCATTATCTTTCAAAGGCGAACACGAAAAAATCACAGGAATTTCCTTTGCATCCCATGTCAGAAATACACATTTGCAATTTTTTATTATATCACCATTTGCAATTCTTTTAAATATAGAATTATGTAATTTGTCTCGTTCTAAAAGTTTCTTATAAGACATCCCTGTTAATTCGCTTTGCTTATATTTTAATTTATCCGATAAAGCGCTATTTACATTTAGAATATTTCCATTATTGTCAGTAATAATCAATAACTCCGTCATTGCAGATATAATATTTTCAGCTGCAATAGCAGGGGTAATAGTCAGAAACTTGTATTTAACTATTGCATACGCCAGTCCTGATGCAAAGAAAAGAATGAAAATATTTGCCAATGGCGGAATACTGTATATGCCCAATTCAGGAGCAATCACATCAAAAATTGTTCCCCCTACTAAGGAAATACCGATAGCTGCTATTATTATTATTGCCGGCTTTTTCTCAGATAATTTATCTGTTTTTTTTCTGTACCGGTAGATGAAATAGATTGTAAGAAGCGTAAATGAAATATAGTAAGTATAAAAAAGATATGTCCAGACAGTATCTGTAAAAGTATATGACCAACCATATGATTGCCGCACCGGATCTATTGTAATACAACCTGTCCACTGTTTGTAAATAAGAAATAATGGTAAAATAAAAATAACAGACATGAAGATCGCCGATCTTAAAAGCTGTTCTTTTTTAGTAAAGGCAAGGGAAAAACAAAGAGCTGCACTTGCAAAACCAATCCATCCGATAGAAGAAATATTCTGAAATAAAAGGGCAGTATCCTCTGAAATATCTTTATCCGCAGAAAAAACATCAGCAAAATTCCATATCGAAAAAAGAGTCATTAAAGCAGCACATGTTTTATTTAGCGGGGATTTCGGGTCCTTATATAATATGTAACCGGCAAGGTAAGCATATGTCAAAAGACAAAAGAAATGCAGGTATGGCAATGAAGACATTTGATGATCTCCTATTGTTGTTTATAGAGGTCTTATTCTTTTCAACCGGGTTTTTCCGCATATTTTTTAATAATAGCAGTACTGCAGATTTATTCAGTTGAAAGAACGATCCCATCATTTAACTAAATATACAAAAATTCTTTAACAAAGTCAAGTAATAACCTTATAATTTCATTAGAAAACACGAAATCGGGTGTTTTTACTTAATCCGCCTGCGTATTTTTACCCGCCACTGCTTCCAACCGACATTCCATCGTCCGACAACCCAAACCTTAGTAAACAAAGTAGATACTGGAGGACATGGAATCGTCGGGAGGGGAATAGTAATTTTACATTCCGTACTTTTTAAAAACTTAGATTCCGACGCTTCCATGATCCCCATATACTATTTTGTGTGTTATTCGTTTTCCCCTGGGGAACGATGGAAGGTCGGGAACTTCCAACCGGCATTCCATCGTCCGACAACACAAACCTTGGCAAACAAAGGAGATAAAGGAGGACATGGAATCGTCGGGAGGGGAATAATCCATAACAAAAAAACGCGCGTCATTGCGAGGGTTCATTACAATTAAAATGCCGTAAGAGAACCCGAAGCAATCGGATGTGAGTGGTGTTGTGCGGATGATGCGGGAAGGAAAACACCATAATACGATCCCGTATATCCACTCACAATCCCATCACACAGAGATTGCTTCGAATTGCAAAAACGTCAATAATTATCCAACATTAATCTGGCAATTCTCGCAATGACGTTGGGTGTTTTTTTGTTTTCCCCTGGGGAACGATGGAAGGCCGGATATATTAAGAGCGGGAATGAGAGCGAGAGCGATGATTCGAGCTCTGTACTAAATCCGGATTCAGGTTGACTTAAAAACAGTTTGCATTTTTAGGGATGGTGAATTTAAACTCACTGCCGGCTCCGGCCTTGCTTTCGGCCCGGATTGTACCACCGTGTTTTTCGACAAATTCTTTGCACAATATAAGCCCCAGCCCCGTCCCCTTTTCATCTGCCGTTCCGTGCATTGAGGAGTTCATGTCCAGTTTAAAAAGTTTTGATTGTACTTCCTTTGAAATACCAACTCCGTTGTCTTTAACCGTAAATTCAGTATGTTCTTCACATTCCTTTATGCTGACAATAACCGAGCCGGATGCAGGCGTATATTTTACGGCGTTGGAAAGCAGGTTGCGCAAAACAGTTTCCAGCATATATTCATCGGCGACCAAACGGGAATTGTCGGGCACATTGTTAATGACAGTTATATTTTTATTTTCATAGAAAGGTACAATACTGTTTATACATTTTTTAACTGTTTCTGACACATTAATGCCGGTTGGATTAAAATTTATTGCGCCGGTCTGCGTCCTCGACCACTCGAGCAGATTTTCGAGCAATTCGGAACCATGTTTTGATGCATTGTAAATCAATTCGATCAATTCTGTAGTTTTTTTAATATCATATTTTTCAAGATTCTTAAGCAGGTTCCCCGAAACCATCTGAAGGCCGGCAAACGGATTCCGGAGGTCGTGAGATATTATTGAGAAGAACTTATCTTTTGTAGCATTAACCTCTATAAGTTTTTCCCTGGCGAATTTAAGTTCAATATGGGTTGCAACACGGGCTAATAATTCGGGTACATTAAAAGGCTTGGTAATATAATCAACGGCGCCGAGTTCAAACCCCATCAATACATTTTCAACTTCGGTTGCAGCAGTAAGGAATATTACAGGGATATCTTTTGTCTGAGAATTTGTTTTCAGCGTTTTGCATACTTCGTAACCATCCATTCCCGGCATCTGGATGTCGAGCAGGATAAGGTCCGGAGTTTTGGCCGTTACCGACTGCAGGGCATGACTCCCCGATGATGAAATACTGATATTATATCCTTTTTCGTAAAGAATATTACCCAAAACCTGTATATTCTGGGGAGTATCGTCAACAATCAATATTAATGGCTTTCTGTTTGTTTTCATGTGTTTAAATTTTTACATATTATTGTATATGTGGACATTGCCATTATTATTACAACTTACCCGTGTCTTTTGCCGCAGATTTCGCAGATTTTCACAGATTTTTTTCTGTGTAATTTGTGTAATCTGTGGCAAAATAAAGCGCATAGAATATGTTAACATTGCCATTTCCCTTTTTTAATCATTTCTGGTTTGTGTGCTTATTTAGTTAAGATCATGGACATTTCATATTATTTACCGAAAAGTTTGCTGAACAGTTTCAGATTGGCATTGATCTTTTCGATATTAAAAGAACTTATGTTATCCTTCAGATTTGAACAAAAATCACTTATTGCGTCAATACTATGTTCTTTGTTATACTTTTCCAGTTTCTTTACAAAATCCTGTAATTCGTCCATATTTAGTGCTTCCAGTAACCTTATTGCATGGGGCAGGAATTCAGCGATTATTTCTTTTTTAATTTTTGCTGGCAGTTTTATCTGTTCAGCAACGGCATGTTCGTTTTCGATTTGTTTTGCATGTTTTTTCTTATCTTCATGTATTTCTTCATAAGGTAAATACTTTATCAGTTTTTCGAGCAGGTCGTTTTTGTAGATGGGTTTTATCAGGAAATCTTCTGCCACGATCTGTATCCGGTCTTTTTGCTGTTTCATGCCCGATGCCGTAAGAACAATTATAGGTATATCCTTCAATTCGTTATCCGACTTAATGATATTAATAGCAGTAAAACCATCCATTACGGGCATCTGAAGGTCCATTAAGATCAGGTCGGGCCGTTGTTTCCGGATCGCGGTTAAACACTCCTCGCCGTTTTCGGCCTCAATAATTGTACAGTTGAACGATTCGAGATAGCCTTTTACTATCTGGCGGTTCGAAAGGACGTCTTCCGTAAGAAGAAGTACCGGGTTTTTAAATCTTATTCGCGACAGATGGTTGGTTTCATTATTTTTGTTTTCGTCACTCCGCAATGAGCCTATTTCCACATTAAAAAGTGAGAAACTAAAAACGGAACCATTATCTGCTTCGCTTTCGGCAGTGATGGCCCCTCCCAGCAATTCAACCAGGCGTTTGGTAATACTTAATCCAAGACCGGTGCCGCCATACAGATTCCTGTCTTTTTTTATCGCCTGAACAAAGGGTTCGAAAATTGAAGCGAGCTGGTGTTCGGGAATTCCGATCCCTGTATCCGTAATAATAAAATTCAGATCAACCTTGCTCCCTTCAATATTTTTTGGAATAATATTAACTTTAACATCAACCGAGCCTTTGTGGGTGAATTTTACAGCATTACCTATAAGGTTAAATAATATCTGCCTCAGGTATTTTTCGTCGGTAATAAGGCTGCCCGGGATATCGTCTTCAATATTAATATTTATAGCAAGTCCCTTTTCAGATGCTTTCATCAGGAACACAGACTTTATATCTTTTATTATACTGAATAAATTTACCGGCTGATAATCAATAACCATTCTGCCGGCTTCCACTTTCGAAAGGTCAAGAATATCATTAATGAGATTAAGCAGTATCTTGCTGCTTTGGATTATATTATTAAGGTATTCGGCATATGCTTTCTGACCGGCAGTTTTTTCTTTAAGGATACTTGAAAATCCCACAATAGCATTTAGCGGAGTGCGTATCTCATGGCTCATGTTGGCAAGGAATTCGCTTTTCATCCTGTTGGCATCTTCGGCCGATTCCTTTGCGCGGCATAGCGCTAACTCGTTCTGCTTCCTGAAAACAGCCAGGGCATACAAGGTCGCAACTTTTTCAATTACCTCAAGGTCGGCGTCGGTAAAACCGTTACCGGAGTTTACAAGCGAGACCTGACCTACTATGGTATTGTTAATCATTGCAGGAACGGAAAGATAACTGTTAAGCGGAATGTGTCCTTCGGGCAATCCCTTAGAAGCAATGTGATTTGTGGGATCGTTGGTGTAAAATCCCTGTTTCATGTTAAGCGAATGTCCCCATAGCGCCAGGTAGCCGTCTTTGCTTTTCTGAAAAATTATTTTTTTCTCGTCAACATTGCATTGTCCTTTCATCATTTCACTTAATGTGATACTGATCATATCCCCGGTCTTTTCGTCCATAATAGAAACATATCCATTACTGCTTCCCGTCAGATGTTTCGAAACATCAAAGACTATAGAAGCGATGTTTTCAATAGTCATATCGGCCGACAATATCGCCTTGCCCAGGTCGGCAAGCGATCTGTTTATCTGCATTTCGCGCTCAAGGGCGATCTCCGCTTTGCGTTTCTCCGATACATCCTCTTTCATTCCTATATAATGACTTATTGCTCCGGTCTCGTTAAAAACCGGGAATATCGAGGTTTTTTCCCAGTACAGTTCTCCGGTTTTATTTTTATTGCAGACCATGCCGTTGCACACCTTGCCGGAATGTAAAGTGTGCCACAGGTCTTTGTAGAAATCGTTGTCATGAATGCCGGATTTGAGTATGCTGATTTTCTTTCCGACAAGCTCATCTTTACTGTATCCCGAAATCTTTAAAAATTGTTTATTAGCATATTCAACGGCTGTGTCCGGATTTGTTATAACAATACCAACCGGATTCTGTTCGACCACAACAGCAAGTTTCTTTAATTCTTCTTCGGCCTTCTTTATTTCTGTGATATTCTGAAAAGACTCAAGAATGCCCGTTATTTCGCCTTTTTCGTTTTTCAACGGAACGGAGTTCATCAGAAAATGTTTCTCACCCTGGTGTTTGGTCATGTCGGCCGTTATCTCGTAAGAAACAAGATCATCGCCTGCCAATATTCGCTTTATTGTGCACTTGTCGCTGTTGCAATAACATGAGTTTAAAAATTCCGAACAGTGACATCCTGCGATGGATTCAATACACGCATTGTGATGATTTAAATAATGCCTGTTGGCCTTAATGATCTGATGATCGGTATTAATTATCCTTAGGCCGAAAGGTGCCGTTTCGGCCTAAGGATAAACAAAACCAACCAAACACACCCAACACA
>CAZEWB010000082.1:2878-9959 GCA_964515655.1 uncultured Bacteroidales bacterium | reverse complement strand
GCATGTACTCGACATATTTTTCCTTTTTAAGACGGTCAAGGTCTTCGTTGGTGAAATTACCTTCGTTCAGTTTTTTAATTTCTTCCATTACCAGGGCTTCGGCTTCCTCGAGTTTCTGGCCAAGTATCTTGGGGATAAAGAAAATTATTCCTTCGCCGTAGTCATTATATGGCATCTGCATCATCTGAGCGGCAAGGAGTTTATTGTCTAACGAAAGTTTGTCGAAAAGACCCGTCTGAGCGGAATTGTTCATCAGTCCGGCCAGAAGCTGAAGGGGCAGTTCATCGGGATGCCCTGCGGGTACGGTCCTGTAGCCAATAATCCCGAGTTTTATGGGACTGAGTTTTTTCTCAACAAATTCGCGACCGTTAAAAGGTTTTTCCTCGTATTTTTTTCTTTCAGGAACAGGACTGTCTTTCCATGCCCCGAACTTCTCTTTTATTAACGGAAGGATCTCGTCAGTATTGAAGTCACCTGAGATTATCAGCGCCATATTCGAAGGCACATACCATGTTTCATAGAATTTGTACATTTTGGCAAGCGAAGGGTTTTTAAGATGCTCCATAGTTCCTACAAGCGGCTGTTGTCCATAAGGATGAACCTTGAAAAACTGCTTATTGAATTCTTCGAACAAAGTGAACTGGAACATATCGGAATACATGTTCTTTTCTTCATAAACCACTTCAAGTTCAGCCTGGAATCCTCGGAAAACAGGATTTCTAAAGCGGTGGCTGTATATTTCAAGCCATTTGTTTATCTGTCCCGAAGGGACTTTATTGAAGAACATTGTGATATCGGGACCTGTAAAAGCATTGATATTCGTGCTGCCTATGCCTTTAAGTAGCTTATCCATTTCATTCGGTATGGCGTATTTACCTGCTTCTAACGACAGATTATTTATTTCCTGTTGTATCAGTTTCTTCTTTTCGGGGTCCTTTTCAGCGGCCAGTTCATCATACTTTTTAATTATCTGTTCTATGACCGGCTTTTCCTTTCCCCAGCTAATTGTGCACATTTCTTCGGTGCCTTTAAAAAGCATGTGTTCCATATAATGTGCCATGCCCGTAGCATCCGATGGGTCGTCCTTTCCGCCGGCTTTTGTCACAACTCCGCCGAAAACAAAGGGCTGGAGGTGATCCTCATTAAGGATTACGGTAAGGCCGTTTTCGAGTTTATATTCATTGAACTCAGGCTTTGTCCATTCGTAATTCTGTGCAGGCGAAATGAACGAACAAAAAAGAAATAATATAAGAAACAGGTTTTTCATTTGTTTAAGATTTTACAATTATATACTTGTGGTTTTTAGCCACAGATTGCACAGATTTTCACAGATTATTTTCTGTGTGATCCGTGTAAACTGTGGCAATGTACAGCGCGTTGCCTTCAACATCTCATAATTACTTGCCGGTGTTATTAGCCACAGATTTCGCAGATTTTCACAGATTATTTTCTGTGTAATCCGTGTAATCTGTGGCAAAAGACAGCGCGTCATATCCAAAAATTATTTTTCGTTGGGGATATCTCTTAGTATTTCAACGAGATGATCCCAGAACATTTTTACAGTTCCTATCTCAAGTCTTTCGGCAGGAGAATGGACGCCGCGAAGGGTAGGGCCGATTGAGATCATGTCCAGGTCGGGATATTTTTCGAGGAAAAGGCCACATTCAAGTCCGGCATGAATTGCCCTTACAACAGGCTCTTTGCCAAAAACACGGACATAACAATCCTTTGCTATTTTTAAGATCTCAGAGTTGACATTCGGTTTCCAGCCGGGATAACCGTCACCGCTTTTGACCTTGGCGCCGGCAAGTAAAAATACGCTGTGTACCATATTCACAATGTCGGTCTTTGCAGACTCCACAGAACTGCGCTGACTTGTTGTAACAACGATCTTGTTTTTTCCTTCCATTTTAACCGAGGCAAGATTGGTTGATGTCTCGACCATTCCGGGCATATCCATGCTCATAGCAATTACACCGTGTGGACATGCATACAGGGAATTAAGAAGAGAACGCTGGGTTTCGCGGTTAATTACCGTTTCAGGTATTTCAGCTTCAGAAAGTGTTATTGTAAGGTTTGGTTCCGTTACTGCAAGTTCGGCCTTGTACTCTTTTGCGAAATCCTTAAAGTAATTTTCCACTTTCTGTATCTTCCCGGCAGGGACAAGGAATGTTGCGGAAGAGTCGCGGGGTATTGCATTGCGCAGATTGCCTCCGTCGATGTGTGAAAGACGGATTTTGAACACGTCAGAGGCTGTCCATAAAAAGCGGGTGAGTATCTTATTAGAGTTGCCCAGACCTCTGTGAATATCATCGCCTGAGTGACCTCCTTTGAGGCCGCTAATGGATATTTTCATCGGAACATGTCCTTTGGGATCTTTTTTAGGCGAATATTTAAAAGTGGCTACAGTGTCCTTACCACCAGCGCAGCCGATGAATATTTCACCTTCGTCTTCTGAATCAAGGTTTATAAGAACTTTCCCCTTGAAGAAACCCGGTTTAAGTGCAAAGGCGCCGGTAAGACCTGTTTCCTCATCAACGGTAAAAAGAGCTTCAACTCGTCCGCGGCGTAAACGGCTGTCGGTACAGATAGCGAGTGCGGCGGCCATACCTATGCCGTCATCAGCGCCAAGTGTGGTGCCCAATGCTTTTACCCATTCACCATCAACGACAGGAACAATAGTGTCGGTATCGAAATTTATCTTTACTTCGGGATTCTTTTCGCACACCATATCAACATGGCTTTGGAGTACAACCGTTTTCAGTTTTTCCATCCCCGGAGAAGCGGGTGAAGTTATAAGCACATTCCCGGCCTCATCTCTTTTTGACTCAAGCTTATACCTTTTGGCAAAGTCGAGCAGCCATTTTATTATCTTTTCTTCTTTCTTCGAAGGGCGGGGCACCTGTGTTATTTCACCGAAAATGTCCCATACATTACGGGGTTCAAGATTTTTAAAAGCTTCCATATACCGAATATTTTTGCCTTAAAGTTAGTAGTTTTACCAATATCTTTATACAACTGAGAAAAATTTGCTTTTGTTAACACTTGAATAGTAATGGCGAAAAGGACTCAAAACACTTAAATTCCAGGATCCAAATTCCAAGGGTACATACTTGTTCATTGTTAGTTGTTTGTTTGACATTGAACATTTTTATCGTTTTAGTGATCAATTCCAAATGTTCAATTTTCAATGATCAATAATTCCAGGGGAGCCTTTCCTTGGGGCTTGGCGCTTGGATTTTTGGGCTTGGAACTTTTATTGAAGACCCCTTCCGACGATTCCATGTCCTCCTTAATGCACCTTAGCTTTCTAATGTTTACGTTTCCGGACGATGGAATGTCGGATCAGATATCATGGCCGGAAGCCTTTTCCTTATCCGGTATTATCACAGACAACAGGATCCCGCAGGCAATTATCGAAAATACAATTATAAGCGAGTGTACTGTTGTAAATCCCCATTCTTCGGTAAAACTGTGGAGGCAGATCTTTACTCCTATAAAGACCAGAAGTATTGAAATTGCATATCCAAGGAAGCGGAAAAGCTTTACAACTTTAATAACAAGGAAGAACAAGGAGCGGAGACCGATTATTGCAAAAATGTTAGAGAAGAAAACAATGTATGTATCGCGTGTAACTGAAAATATTGCGGGGACCGAGTCTACTGCAAAAACAATATCTGAGAACTCGACGATGAGCAGTACAATAAACAGCGGAGTAATAAACAGTTTGCTGTTTTGGCGGGTGAAGAACCAGTCTTTGCTTGCAGGGGCAACCCGGAATATCTTTGAGGCATAACGTACAACAGGGTGTTTTTCGGTGTCGATGTTCTCGCTTTTTGATCCGGAAAAGAGCATTCTGCCCCCGCTGACTATAAGGATAGCGCCGAAAATATAAAGTACCCAGTCGAAGCTGTGAATAAGACTTCCGGCGATAAAAATGAACAGGAAACGCATTACAATAGCGCCAAGGATACCCCAGAAGAGAACCTTTTTATAGTATTCTTTGTTTACGCCGAAAGAACTGAAGATTAGAATTATTACAAAAATATTGTCAATTGAAAGTGAGTACTCCAGAACGTAACCGGTTAAATATTCAAGTGCAAGGTTGTGGTTATATGTTTCAAGAGCAGTCCCGAGACTCATATTGTCCGGAATAACTATTGGATGGTGGTTGAATGCTACTTTCTCCTGAATTGCTTTTACAGAGTCGAGACCGTGAATCAGGTAGCCATAATTCCAGATAAAAATAAAGAACAGCAATCCCAGCGAGATCCATACGCCGCTCCACAATAGCGCTTCGCGGAACTTCATTTCATGGCTTTTTCTTCCTATCAGCAAAAGGTCGGCAAACAGGATGAACAATATAAAAACAATAAAAATCCCGAAAAAAATAACTTCGTTGGACATGTTCTAAAAAATGAGAAGGCAAAGGTATATTTTTTTTAGAATGTTTGGGGTTGTATAGTTCATGGTTTTTGGTAATGAATATTAAATCAAGATTTCTCCCTTCCATTACACTTGCTTTCCCGCACGGTTCGAAATGACGGGAGGGATGGGGGCGGCGGTGTCCTGAATTTTTTCAGGACGCCGCCGCCCTATATACTCCGTCATCGACGGTGCGGGAGAATAGCATAAAAGCACATGCAATGTAAAAAGCATCGGAGAGATCTTGATTTTAAAGCGCGCTGTCATGCTGAGCCCGCCCGCTAAGAACAACAAAGTACAGATAAAAAGTAATTGGCGGTGTCGAAGCATGTGCGTGTGGATGTGTGCAACATCCTTCGACACGCCTGATTTTACTTTCTTCATTCTCTATTGCACCACCACGCAGACGGCTCAGGATGACAGAGTGGTGTGGGTGAGAATGAGGGACGAAAAGCGGAGGTTTGACGGGGCGATCCCCTGCAAGTCACCCGGTCATGCCCACCCAAACTTTTAAAAATCGTTCACATTATCAAAATAACTATTTACGGTTTTATTCGTTATAAAGACTTAACTTTGTTATGTGAGAATAACAATACTTCTGATATTGTTTTTATTGTACCTGGAACCTTATGTAGCTGCCGGTCAGGATACCATTCAGCATGGTCGTCTTATTGATCTTCCTTCATATAAAGGTGCAGACAATATCCGTATAGTTAATCTGAGAACAGGCAAAGGAACTATTTCAGATATGCATGGTTATTTCAGGATCATTGCCCGGAAGAATGATTCGATACTTATTTCCTCTGTTCAATATGAAATGAAAACATTCAGGGCGAATCCCACTGTTGATACTCTTCTATACCTGGAGCCTGCGGTGTACGTATTACCGACAGCAAAGGTCATTTTCAATTTCAGGACTTACAACGAATTCAAGGAAGCGGTTCTTGCACTCCCGGAAGAATGTTACGAAAAGAAAGAGATACCATGGTTCAGAGATTATTTCAACAAGTCGAAAGAGGAATATATAAGCTGTACAGGTTTCAGTCCTATTACACTTCTATATAATATGTACAGTAAACATGCTCTTGAAATGAAGAGGTATAATTACATACTTGAGCAGGAAAAAGTAGAGGCACTTGTAAGTTCAAGGTACAATTCCCAGGTAGTTTCAAACATCACTGGAATAACCTCTGCAGAGGAGTTAGAGAAATTCATGGACTTCTGCCGTATTCCCGATTCATATGTGATAAGGGCAAGTGAATACGAACTGTATCTGGCAATAATGGGTTATTACAGGAAATACCAGAAATAAGAGATTCGTTTAAAAACAGCAAAAATTTTAATTTAAATCCGAAATCTTAAATTTGAAATTCGAAACCGGAAGTGTCGGAAGAGCTAAGTCGGAAGTCAGAAGCAGAGTTGGGCATGGGGCAGTGGGCATTGCCGACTGTCAATTGCCTACTGCCAACTCCCGACTATCTGTCTCCAACTTCGCACTTCCAACACCTTTGGCGTAAGCAACAGTTTCGGATTTTGTGCTTCGGATTTAATGTTTTTAAGTTTTTGGTTCAGAATTTTAATAATAAATTTGTAAAAAATACCAGCGATGAAAAGAGCATTATTCTCAGTTATAGTATTATTCCTTGCCGTCAATATTTATTCCCAGAATTTATTGTGGAAAATATCCGGAAAAGGCATAAAGGAACCGTCATATCTTTTCGGAACGATACATATAACCGATAAGCGCGTATTCTCGTTCGACAGTACTGTTTACAAGGCTCTTGATGCGTGTGATGCACTTGCCCTGGAAATGATAATGGACGAAATAAAAAAGGAAGACGTTGAAAAACACATGCTTCTTAAAAAGGGAACTATAAAGGACCTTTATACAGAAGAGGAATGGGAGGTTGTGGAGAAAACTTTCAAGGAAAAAACCGGCAGCAATATTGCACTGTTCCTTAAGATGAAACCCTTTTTTGTTTATTCGCAGCTGATACAGTCCGGGATGAGTAAGGATATGCCCGAAGCGCTTGATATCTTTCTGCTGAAAAAATACCGTAATGATAAAAAGACAGTCCTTGGCATAGAAGTTCTGGCAGATCAGATCGGGGCTATTGACCAGATAAGTTTGAAAGAACAGGGTAAAATGTTGTACGATGCACTTCAGGACACTTCAAAAGAAACAGAACAGTTCGATGAAATGATAAGCACTTATGTCAAACAGGACCTGGATGGCATGCTGGAGATGATGAAAGACTCTTCGCTTCCCGAAAAATTCAACCAGGCATTTTTGGTCGGACGCAACATAAAAATGGCAGATAATATTGCAAAGTATTCTAAAAAACAACCGACATTCAATGCTATTGGCGCAGCACATCTTCCGGGAGATAAGGGAGTGATAGCTTTGCTTCGTAAAAAAGGACTGAAAGTGGAGCCGGTTCCATTTACTTTTACCTTTTCGGAAAACTGATAAGGTCGCAGTTAATTTGCTTATTTGTTTTTTTTGAATTCCTGACTTTTTATTCTATTTTTGAAAATATATATGAGAACACTATTATTATTGATCGTTGTAATTCCTTGTGTATTTTCAGCGTGTAAAAAAGATAAGGAATCAGTCTATTCTGTTCCGGAGACTTCAAAAAAAGAATTATTATGT
>CAZEWB010000082.1:0-2868 GCA_964515655.1 uncultured Bacteroidales bacterium | reverse complement strand
GAAACCCGGACCATCAGGATACTTTTTGCACGAGGTGGTATAAAAGCAATTGCGATAAATAAAATGATTATGAGAACAACGATTATTTTATTTATCGCAATTGCTTTTATTACCACCTCGTGCAAAAAGTATCCTGATGGTCCGGATTTCAGTATAAGGTCAAAAACCGAACGGCTTTCCAATACCTGGAAGGTTGATAAATGGTACGATGATGGCGCAGATGCTACCACCTTGTTTCAGAGTATATGGCAGGGTTATCTTAGAACAATCGAAAAATCTGGTAATTACACTGCTACATACAGAATAGGAATTTTCCCTGTCACGGAAACTGGAACATGGGCTTTCAATGGCGATAAGAGCAAAGTCACTTTTATTAAAACATCCCCCTTGCCTCAGGCAACAGAGGAATGGACCATTCTGATGTTGAAGGAGAATGAATTATGGGTGCAGTATACTGATACAAGTTCCAGTGTAATTAAGGTACAGTTGATACCGAATTAATAAATCAACTACGCAATACTACTTCTGCGCATTAATTAATTTGTTCAGGTAATCTTTAACAGCCTTGTGTTTATAGGGGCCGATTACTGCGTTGGTCTTGCCATCCAGAAATATTAAAGTAATGTAGCGTTGTTCTCCGGCTTTCATATTCTTTATTAATTTTTTCTTTCCTATGTCGTCAATAAAAGGAGTATAATATTCTATGGCTCCTTCTTTATTGAAGATACCATCTACTAATATTATTTTAGCAGAATGTTCAAGACCGGGAATCGGGACATATTTCCAGATTATTTTACCTGGAGTTTCACTTTCAATATATGCCCAATTCTTTTTGAATTTTTCAATACACGAATCAATTTCAGAACTGTTTGCTGAATAAATTATGTAAGTGTAGTTATCATCAATTATATTATGGGCATTACTTATTATAATATCCTGAGAATTGCCGGGAGTATTTAACATGAAAACTATTAAGATCAATAATAGACTTCTCATAATACTTTATTTTAAAAAACAAATATACGAAATAATTAATAAATAAACAGAACTAAGGCCGTGATTGTGCATTGTTTAGAATAATATCAGAAGAACTTCGTGTTTTTCTTATTCCTCTTAAGTATTTCGTAATATAGAGTTATTCATTCTTATCTCCATTTTGTTTTTGATTTTCCTCCGGAACAGCAGAGAGAATGTATATAAATTACACCGTGGCCTGTTTTTGGTTATTTGATCTCAATAAGATATTAACCTGTTTTAGCAAATAAATTGATTATTTTTACAATTGATTTTTACCATAATTGAAAAGTCATTAACAGATGAAATATTGTAATTCTTGTATAAATATAGAATACTTCAGACCAGGTTATTTTAAAATACTGACAATTATACTGATCATTCTGAATTCACCTTCTGCATCATGTTTTTGTCAGGATCAAAACAATATAGACTCTCTTGTAAAAGTAATAAGCATATCGAAACAGGATACGGTTAAAATAGAAGCGTACCTGAAACTGGCCAATGAGTACACTGATAATAATCCTCAGAAAGGATTACAACTTGTAGAAAAGGCTTTGATCATTGCAAATAATTCCGGTTATAAAAAGTGGATAGCCGATTGCTTTAACAATATAGGACTTTACAAGCGCAGGCTGGGTAATTATCCGGAAGCCGTTGAATATTATCAGAAGTCTCTTAAGATATATAAGGAGATCGGGAATCTTAAGAAAGAAGGTAATTGTTATCTCAATCTTGGTGCATTGTACGGCAACCAGGGTAATTATCAGTTAGCTCTGGAATATTTTCAGAAATCGCTGGTAATAGGTGAAAAAAACAATGATAAAAATAATATAGCATTTTGCCTTAATAATATCGGCAATATCCATTTGTCTCTTAAGAATTACTCCCAGGCTCTGGAATATTATCAGAAGGCATTAAAAATAAATGAAGAACTCGGAAATAAAAATGGCGTATCAATTTGTTTCTCGAATATAGGTGCAGTATATGGCGCACAGGGGGATCGTCAGAAAGAAATCGACTATTATTTCAGATCTCTGAAAATAGGCGAGGAACTGGGGGATAAGATTGGTTTGTCGTCTGATTATTCCAATATAGGAAATACATATATGATATTAGGTGACCTCAATAAGTCGATGGAATATAATAAAAAGGCTTTGGAGATCTCGCAGGAGATAGGTGATATGAACGGCGAGTGCTGGATATTATGCAGTATTGCAAATCTTTATATTAAACTTAATAGATTTAACGAGGTCGTTGAATATGCAACAAAGAGTCTTGTGATCTCAAAAGAGATAGGAGATCTGGAAGTGGAAAAACTCGCATACCAGTATCTGTCTTTTTCATTTGAGAACCTCCGGGATCCTGCAAAGGCACTTGAATATTATAAACTGTATTCGATCATTAAGGACAGCATTTTAAATTCAGAAAAGAACAGGCAGATAACGGAAATGGAGGCCCGTTATCAGACAGGAAAGAAACAACAGGAGATAGAACTGCTGGAAAAGGATAAAAACCTTAAAGCAATTGATATTAAACGGCAGACCATACAGATATATGCGCTTGTTTGTGTTGTTGTCCTGATGATCGTGCTTTCTCTGGTGATTTTCAGAAACTACAGAAATAAAAGAAAAGCAAATATTTTATTAGCTCAGCAGAAGAATGTGATTGCTGAAAAAAATGAAATACTGAGCCAGCAGAACATTGAAATAAAGACACAGCGGGATGAACTGGAGGATAATCTGAAATATACACAGAAGCTGCAGGAAGCTTTAAAAAATGACCTGTCACATTATATGCAGTTATCGCTGAGAAAAATCATTAATCCTCATTTTATTTTCAACTCGTTAAATT
>CAZEWB010000081.1:0-9966 GCA_964515655.1 uncultured Bacteroidales bacterium | reverse complement strand
TGTGTTGGGTGTGTTTGGTGGGTGTTTTCAGAATAAAAATAATAAACAAACTGTCAATATTATAGAAATGAATAATGATAATAATGACAGTTTGTTTATTATTTTTATTCTGAATACCCCTAGCATATTCTTCTCTGAGTTTGCAAGTCAAAAGTAAAGAAAAAAATAACAAAATATTAAATTATCGTTACCAGGGATAATTATCACGCTTTCGTTTAAAGACGAGTATTTAGTACTACTTTATTCTCCCGGGATACTTTTTAAGTCCTTCGGCCAGTGTTTCCATGGCTTTGTGAAGCTCGTCTATTTTAAGGACGTAAGCTATACGGCATTCATTCCTGCCAAGCCCGTGTGTGGAATAGAATCCTGAAGCAGGCGCCATCATTACGGTCTGTCCTTTATAGTTGAAGTCTGTAAGCATCCACTGGCAGAAATGGTCGGCATCGTCTATAGGGAAAGATGCTACTGTATAGAATGCTCCTTTTGGTGTGGGACAATAAACACCCGGCATATCATTCAGCGCTTTCACCATAAAGTTACGACGTTCGATATATTCGTTGTAAACTTCCTTAAAATATTCAGGAGGTGTTTCGAGAGCTGCTTCTGCTGCTATCTGTCCGTAAGAGGGAGGACAAAGACGAGCCTGGGCAAACCTCATAGCTGTATGCATTACCTGGACATTGCGGCTGATAAGGGCGCCTACACGAACACCACACATACTGTAACGCTTGGAAACTGAATCCAGTAGCACTACGTGCTGCTCGAGTCCCTTAAGGTTCATTGCCGAAAAATGGGTTTCACCGTCATAGCAGAATTCCCTGTAAACCTCATCGCTGAATAGATACAGGTCATATTCCTTAATGAGTTCGCTCAACTGTTCCAGTTCCTTGCGTGTGTATAAATATCCGGTTGGATTGTTTGGATTGCATAGAATTATACCCTTTGTTTTAGGCCCGATAAGGCTTTCAAAATCCTCAACGGGAGGTAGTCCGAAATCATTCTTAATACTTGAAGTAATAGGTTTTATTTCAATACCTGCCATTGTTGCAAAACCAAGATAGTTTGCATAAAAAGGTTCAGGCACTATAACTTCATCACCGGGATTAAGGCATACCATAAAAGCGAAAATTATCGCTTCCGAACCACCGTTGGTGATAATTATTTCGTCTTCTGTAATGGGGATCCCTATCCCTGTATAGTATGCGGCAAGCTTTTTACGGTAAGAGGTATTTCCGGCAGAATGGCTGTATTCAATAACTTTAAGATTATTATTCTTTACTGCATCCAGCGCTATTTGAGGAGTTTCAATATCTGGCTGGCCGATATTCAGATGATAGACCTTAACACCTCTTTTCTTAGCTTCTTCAGAATAGGGAACAAGCTTACGGATGGGAGATGCGGGCATCTTCCTTCCTTTTTCGGAAATTCCCGGCATAATTTACTGTGCTTCGTTACTGATTATTGATTTCTCCTTGACAGGTTCTGTACCCTGGGCAGGCGCTTTTTCTACAGTTCCTTTGATAGTAAGAACAGTGGGAGATTCAGGCGCATTTGATGTGACCGTTATGGTTTTGGTGAACGGGCCGACACGTGTTGTATTATACTTAACTTTTATGCTCCCGGTACCTTTGGGAGGAATAGGGTCTTTGGGCCACTCGGGCACTGTGCATCCGCATGATGACTGACAGTTACTGAGGATAAGCGGAGCTTTGCCGTTGTTTGTAAACTTGAATTCGGTAGTGCCATCACCATTATAGGGAATAGTACCGAAATCATGTGTTGTAATTTCGAAGGTAAGCGAAGGCTGAATGTCCGAAACAGGCTTCGGTTGCGGATTATTATCTTTTACTTCCTGTGCGGAAAGCAGGCATGAGATAAAAAGAAATGCCAGAACGATCATTAAAGATTTCATATTCCGATTTTTTTCAAAATTATACATTTTATGAGACTTGGCAATGTTTTTTTGACTTTTTAAGAAAATATTTAGCGCATTCTACAGAACTAAACTCAGTAATAAAACATCGACAATAACAATAACAAAAATTAAACCAGAAAATTACTTACAATGTATAAAATAATAAATCTTTTCTATTCAGATGGCTTTTCTTTAGGTGTGAATAGGAAAACCTTCATATTATCAACATACGCGGTCTGCATGTCAAGCGACCAAAGATAAACCTGAAGTTCGTCCTTCGGATTGCGGATATTAGGAGTAAGGTAGTCTATCTGCATATAATTCCATTGCCCGGGGATCATCTGCTCCGACTCCTTTACTGAACCAAAATAATTATAACATTTTGAATCGTGTAAAAAGGTTATCACAATCCACACTTTCTTTTCCAAAGGACTTACTGTCGGGTACACCCACGCCGAAACACGTATCCATGCGTGGTCTTTATCCATAAATACACTGGAACGAAGACGGAAATCGGGCGAAAAATTATAGGATGAATCCATTCTGTACGACATACCCGGAGAGATACACCTCGAGGAATCATAGTGAGTCACATCCCAAAATTCATCATAGGAATCGAAGCTGTAATTACACAGCATTTTTTTATCATAATCCCCTTCATTGGTAAATTTTGTAATACCATTAAAGGGCCTGTCAATAGATAAAAGGATTGTATCAGCCTTATCAACTTTGGTTTTCAGAAATACTTTCCAGTAGTATTCTTTCGTCATCCTTGAGCCTTGAATAATCCCTTTGCCATATTGCCAGTGCTGAAATACATTAAAGAAAAAGACAAGAACAACAAGCGCAAGAACAGGGAATTTTATCCATTTTTTTGACTTTATAACACCGTCAATAAAAAAGGCCAGGAGAACTGCCATAAGCGGATAAGAGTTCACCATAGGTCTCTGACTGAACGATTCGGCATACCACCATGTGGTCCAGCTTGAAATGACCCATAAATTGACTACGAAGAAAAGAAAAAGAGGTAAAAAAAGTTCTCTCTTCTTTCTGTATAACTGAATAAAACCCAGTATAGCAAAGATCATTACAGGCGTGTATATCAGCCAGCCTTTTTTGTAACTGAACAGGAAACTGTATGTATAAGGAGTTGCAAGATCAAGGCCCTCGCCGGGATTCATGAATTCGTATGCATTAAAGATGTAACTTCCTGTAACGTTTTTCCAGTACAGTATCTGAGGTAGGAACACAAGAAAAGAAACCGTGCCAAAGATCAGAACATGTATTATTCTCTTTGTCAGCAGCAGAACAATTCTTTCCCATACGGATTTTATGGACAACTGAACACCCCATAAAGCAGGAATGATTATAAATATTCCCTCGGTAAAACGCGAAGTGATCGCTATCCCGTAACATAAGCCCAAAAGAACAGCATATTTTATCTTAAAGGTCTCCCACCATTTTATTGTCAGCCACAAGCTGATAGCAAAAAGTGTGAACATGAAATTGTGAGGCATAGCCACAGTAAGAGTGACAGTAATAAGATAATTGGTACCAACTGCAATCAGGAATAAAACCAGGGCAGTAACTTTGTCATCGAAAAAACGCAGTAGTATAATCCTCACAAAAAACAACCCTGCAACGACAGAGAGGAAACACCAGAGGAACATTGCATTTTCGTATGGCAGCGAAAAACCATCAACCGGAGCGCCGGTAATTTTTGCAATAATATGACCCGTAGCAAAAGCCGGAAAATAAAGATAGGCCATTCCCATAGGATAGTTTATCACCCATTTGTTATCGGGTGACCATGCACGCTGGTAAAATGTATCGCTTATTGGATATTTTTCTTTAACGGCCGTTACAACAGAATCATTTTTCATTGCAAGGTCATTGTTAATGAAAGCCTGCGGCAAATAAAGATAATACCCGTAGGCATCCCACGACATTACATAGAAATAGGAGTATTTCGAATACAGATAACCCGAGACCGCGATGGCAATCGCAAGCGTTAATGCTGATAATCTGTTCTTTATCTTGGGGAATTTCATTTATCCGTCTGGTGCTAAACAGGTCTAAAAATAATAGTTTTATCAATACATTGTACCTGCCGGAGTGAAAGAAGCAATATTATATGTCATGGGCATAGGTCTTGGCGGCGGGCAATTGCTCTGACCGTAATGTCAGAGTATGGTCCATGGTCAGGGTCATTGATCTGACTATCAACGTTCCCGCTGCCGGCCCTTTTTTGCCCACACCTCAACAATATTGTTAATGTGAGCTTGCCTGGCAAAAATGCGCTTGCAACGTGTTGCAACTGGGCGTTATTTTCCAAATGGTTTGATCCTCTGTCTTTCGCTTTGTCTTTACTCTTTTCTTAAGGGTTTAGTTTAAAGTCAAGGTAGGATAATTAGAATCTTTCCTGTTTGTGTCTTACCATTTAGATTTGTAAATTTATAAATAATCATACCAGAATATTTCAGGTCAAGTCGGGTATTGTCTGATTCTATTTTCAGTTCATTTATTTGCCTGCCATCAATTGTATAAAAAACAATTACACCTTTTTCTGAATCAGGATTATCAATTATTATTCGGCCATTCTCAGATTGAAAAACGTTAATGCCTTTTTTTGAATTATCTTCTGTCAATTTTGAAGATGTTGCAACGTAGCAACTGTTATAATTAGGGTTTTGATAAACTAAGTTCCCGTTTTCATAGAAACAAAGTAATTGAACATAAGCTCCATATATCCCAATTTCGGATGATCGTGTAAAAAGCCCCAATTGACCGATACCTTCTATCCAAATAGTACGATACCATTCAGAACAATCGCTGTTTGTTTTGCAAAAAAACCAATGCTTCCTTAAGCTACCACCCCATTCTAAATAACGAATTGAATCAACTTTCATATAATCTTGATTGCCTAAGTTAAATGAATCGCCTTCTTGAATATTAAAATCATACACTAATGTATCTATTGTAGATGAATAATATTGAAAAACACTATCATTCCTTTCATACCATAAAAATGGAAAATGTAAACTCCAGTTTACCTGATTTGAATCATTTGATTCATAAAGTTTATGATATGTTTTTCCATTAAGAATTGAATCTCCGTAAAATTTATAAAAGAATGTAGAATAATGATATGGTGTATCTGGCACACTATGTGCAACAATTGCCCATTGCTTTGTTTCGTCAATAAAATTCTGAGATTGCATTTCAAAGTGCACACAGACAATAGCAATGATAAAAGAAATTATTTTTTGTTTCATACTTTTTGATTTTTAAGGTTATTCCAGTGAATACATTATAGCCTCTACCTGTTGCAGATAGGTGCGCTTGTCGGAACGCGGAGCATAAACATATCCCATAATTACAAGTGTGGACTTTGATTCGGGTATATAGGAGTAATTCAAAATAAAAGGACCACCCATAAAGTCATTTTCGGTTCGCCATAGTCCTCTTATTTCGGTCAGTGCCTTTCCTGATATTACCACTGTATCAACTATAACAGGGATCTCCCTTTCTGTTGTCATCCAGCTTCCCGGCAAAGATGCAGGGACATTGACTTTAAGTACAGAATCGTGCAATATTAGAAATGCCTGTACATCCTGCTTATGCTTATATTCCCCTGGTAATTTATAGATAAGTATCCCCTGTATTGTATGCTGTGTCTCGTTAGTGATCCATGTGAAATCAGGTCTGTCGGCATCAGGTTTATAGCCCTTGGGAATGGCAAGTTTTACCTTGTATTTTTTTGTAATCTTCTCACATATTACTTTATCGGAGTAACTGCGGTAGTTTTTAATAAGGCGCTGTTGTTCTCCCTGCGTGAAAAAATCGATAATAGTCTGATAATTTTTCTGAACCAGTCTTATAAAGGATACCGAGTCGGGAGCCTTTATTTCCATATAGATCTGAGGAGACGCCCATACGTTATTCTCAGTTTTAATACCTGACGTATCTGAAGTATTACCTATCTTACAATAAAGTATACTGCGATGGGTCTTCATAAATGTGTTAAGGGCTCCGGATGTAATTACATTTAAATCAAAGAGAGGTTCATTCTGGGGAAGCTGCGGATATGTCTGCTGCAGGTACGAAAGAAGCAGTTTGCCACATTCACTGTCCTGAAATTGCTTATCCATCACAACCAGCAACTCACCTGCTTTACCTGAAACCGAATTATTATTATCTTTTTTCCTGTCACATGAAATAATCGCACAAAATACCAGAAAATAAAGGATATACTTCATCTTTATGTTTTTAACAAGCTGCTGCATTTGCACAAAAATCAAGCCATACTATGGCTGTGGAATAAGCAGTCGCGCTCCCGGAAGAAGCACATAATCCTCCCCAAAATTATTGGCTTTCTTAATGTCGTCCACAGTTACTCCTTTATACTTATTGGAAATTGAATAAAGGTTATCCCCCTTCTTCACTATGTGCCAGATCGTGGAAGTTGCCATGTCTGTTTCGGCAGGTTTTGTTTCGGTGTATGTTTTTAAAAACATCTGTTTGCTCAATGACTCAGGGACCCAGATCAAAAGTTCCTGACCGGAAGATATGGAGGGTGAATTCATACTGTTCCATTTCATAATATCATCGATGGAACAATGGTATCTGAGTGCTATTTTATTAAGGTAATCTCCTTTTTCAACAACATGCTTGCACAACACCTTAGTCTCTCCGGAAGGAATAATATAATGACCCTGTTCGGGAAAGACCGGTTCAATTATATCTTTTTCATTCATTATATAATCAGGTATCTTGGAAACCGGAAGAATAAACGGCACAGGATTATCATACATCGGAATGTAATTTTTCCTATACGATGGATTCAGAAATCTGATTGTTTCGACCGGGATATTTAGTTTCTCAGATACTTTCTTGAACGATACAGGCTGACTGACCATCACAGTATCAACCTGGTGGTAGGTGATCTTAGGAGGGTCAGGAACTATTCCGAACAATTCGCTGTTTTCCATCAGGTAAGCCATCGCAAGAAAACCGGGCAGATAATTGCGGGTTTCTTCGGAAAGATAGGGTAATATCTCCCAGAATTGTGTTTTTCCGCCGGAACGTATCACAGCATTTCTGACAACTCCGGGCCCCCCGTTATATGCGGCAATTGCAAGCTGCCAGTCGCCGAATGTATTATAGAGGAAATCAAGATATCTGCATGCAGCATCGGTAGATTTAACCGGGTCCTGCCTTTCGTCAACATAGTTGTCTATGACAAGTTCCAACATTATTGCCGTATTGTATTTGAACTGCCATAGCCCCATTGCCCCTGTTTTGCTCTGGGCAGTAGGATTCAGGGCCGACTCAATGATCGCCAGATATTTAAGCTCAAGCGGAAGATTGTATTTGTCAAGAGCCTCTTCGAAAATAGGGAAATAGTATTTCGCCAGTCCCGAAACTTTTGAAAGCAGATCACTCCGGTTATTAAGATAATAATCAATATGTCTTTTTACAGTTGTGTTATAATCGAAACCAATAGGGGTTTTCCTGTTCAGTTCAAAAAATCCCTTTTCATAATCAAGGTCCGTAAATTGCTTCCAGTCCCTTGCAACAGAAACGGAATCGCTAATAATGGCAGAAACAGGATAAATTGCGATCTGTGAAGAAGACGAGGGCTGTGAAAATAGTGTTAAACTTATTACAGACAGAAAAAATGTAATAATCAGATAATTCCTATGTATCATGCATATCATAATGCAAAGATTACATAATAAAGGATAGAAAATTAAGAATGAAGATTTTTTTTTAAACGTCCCGGTGTTAGTAAATAGAGTCTGTCTATAAATTCAGTGTTTGGATCATAATGTTCGGGATCGAGGCTTTCGCAGTCTTGAAAACCAAGGAGTTTACTAAGAGTAAATGACTGTTTTCAAGACAAGAGTAACGAAGATATCGGACATTATGGACAAACCTATTCGTCCGCGTCGTAAGCAATTATTTCAAAGGGAACATTAACGATTTCGGCATACTCCTCACCCACATCATACATATCCTCGTCATCTTCCTGATAAAACCAGCTTACCTTGATTTTCTTACCTTCGAGCGAGGCTTTTTCGAACATGAGGAACAACGACAAAAGTATCTTTGATGATGCCGTATTAATATAATCCATCTTCATCGTTACCAGAGTCTCTGCGTTAGGTGTTTTAAAATACTCCTCGAACCAGCCGATGACAGGACCGTAAAATGAGTTTACGTTTTCAGGAAGCGACTTACCGGAAATTTCAAAAATGTTAGCATCCTTGTCAAGAATAATTCTTGGCGAATCCATCGAACCGGGCAGATCAATCTTTTCCATAGCCATTAATTTGAAACGCTAAATTTAATATAAAAAACTGAATATTCGTCTAAATATTTATCAAAACCGAAAAAAAACGGTTGACCCGACTTTCTTGCCATATCGATAAAACCAAGACCGGCACCGCCTTTCTCAGAGATACGACCCATAGCAAGCTGATCCTTGTAAATCTTCCTTATTTCCTCTTTTGATTTGTTATGTAACCCGTTAAGCTTTGTTTTAAGCATCGTGATGCTTTTATTGCTTACAAGATTTGCAGTAGAAACCGAGATACCACTTCCTTCCTGAAAAATACAAACACAACCGGTTTTAAGTGAAAATTTTTTATTTACAATTTCTGTGTCAAGATGTTTATCGAGGTTCTGAAGACATTCGACAAGTATGTTAAATACTTTTTTAATCAAAACCCTGCTCATACCTTTTTGAATAAGCAGACTTTCAGCAAGCATCGTTACAGAACGGGTAACGGCATGGTCAACTTCACCTTCGTAATAAATAAGCAGAGGCTTACTGAAATCATCACTATGATGTTCTTTTATTACCTGATATAATGTCTTTGTTTTGATAAGATTATTATTTTAACAGACCGTAAAGATATAAAACATTTAAAAACAAGTCAAAAAAATATTTTTTACATCACATTTTTTGATCAATCACAATATCTTTTTAATCTCCGCAATTGGCAAAACCGTGATCCCGGGGTTGAATTCTATAGCAGCTTCGGGCATAACGCTGATCTCACATTCAGCCGGTGCCTGAACTATAGCCCTGCCCTCCGCCTTTATTATTTCCGCCAGTCCTATCGCTCCGTCATTATTTGCGCCTGAAAGTAATATCCCCGTACAACTCTTGCCGAAAGCCTTTGCTGCACTCATAAAACAAATATCGATAGAAGGACGTGAATAACTGAATTCCTCTTCGTTGGTAAGGATAAACTGCTTTTCTTCGGATATATAAACATGATAATTCGACGGCGCCACATACAAACGACCGGGCAATAGCGGCATTTTATCGCTGATCTCAACCGAAGGGAAAGGAGACTTTATCGTAAGTGTCTTTACAAAATCTGTAGATTTTTCTTTCCACCGGTGCAGGCAGATAATTACAGTCTTATCTTTGTTTTTCTTCATCACCGCTAACAACTCGGATGCAATTTTAAAACTGCCGGCAGAACCTCCGATAACTACTACTTCCATATCAGGTCTGCCTTATATAAATTCCCTGTTCCTTGTGGAAGGCCATGAAGCCGACATCGGTGATCATTTCAGCATTATCATGTGTTCCGGCAAGCAGGAATCCCCCCGGGACAATTGCCCTGAACAGATTACTAAGTATCAGCCTGCAAACAGGTTCCTTATAATAAATAAGCCTGTTCCTGCAAAAAACAGTACGAAATGAATTCGACGGGAACGGAGTTATGCAGTCACTTATCTGTATCTCGGGCTCATGCAGCGGCTCAAAATCCATATACCATACATTATATTTCTGAACGAGGAGGTCAAGAATGTTGATCTTTATTTCATGATTCTGTAAAAGTGCAGGCAGAGAACTCACCTTGCGGAATACAAGCTGCTGTCTTTTTACAAGCGAAGCAGAACTTTTCAATTGCGTTGTTACTAAAGTTCTTATGGTACAGAAAGGGAAAAGGCTATGTCTGATGATCTCCCATGAAAAATACTCCTCACCGGTAGGACAGTCAAAAAACACACCAAACACACCCAACACA
>CAZEWB010000080.1:0-9992 GCA_964515655.1 uncultured Bacteroidales bacterium | reverse complement strand
GTCTGCCGTTTATATCATCGGGTATTTGCAACAATGATTTTTCAGAACGTTCTGACATTTCCCCATCTGTTCTAATCTGTTTACTATTATGCGATAATGAAGCCTTATTATAAGTATTAATTACGAAAGCGTTGCCAGGCTGATGTTGGGCAGTTACGGTATTTGCTGCAAATACTGCAATTAGAATAATTATTCTTATTTTCATGTTAACTCGTTTTTTGCTCAGGGTTTATTGTTTGCTTTATTTTTAAATGGACGAAGTTCGGGGGAGCCTACACCATAACCTCAACTGCTTTGTTTCCCCAAAGATAAGAAAAAAAACTAACCATCAGCAAACCAAATATCGTTAAATTCCGAAACCCGGCAAAAAATAATTCTCTTGTTCAAACGAATTTGATCTTAAAGCGCTTTGTCATGCTGAGCCTGCCGTGTGAAATGTAAAATAATGCAAATAGTAATATGGCAGTGTCGAAGCATGCGCGGTGGGTTGTGGGCAACATCCTTCGACACGCCTGATTCTACTTTCCTCATTCTCTATTGATTCACCACGCAGGCGGCTCAGGATGACAGAGTGTGGTGTGTGGGAATGAGGAACAAAAGCGCCGACATGCCTGCGCACTCACACAACAAAACAGTTTTGCCTGGTTTAATATATTTACCGGAGGTTACTAATTGCTATGTTGGTGGAATACTGCGTGGTAACGTTTTGCTGCTTGGCACAGGCGGCGGTTTTACTTGCACTTTCCTGTCATACTGCATCAAAAAATAACAAATAAATACTTAACTTTCAAAGATATTTAAATCCCTACAATGTACTAACATACAACAACATAATGAATAATTCAATAATTGTACATGTGTATTTTCTACAGTTTAATAAATTTAAATGCAGGCTGTTTATTGTTTTTCAGTCGGATATAGTAAAGCCCATTAGATAAATCAGCAATATTAAGTTTCGTTGTTGCTGCTGATACGGTTATCGATCTTGTTAAATGTCCGATTGCATTATAAATTTGAATCGTTTCTTGTATAGGGTATTTCATAAATTTAATGGTAATGGTTTCTGATGCCGGGTTTGGAAATATAGTCCAGAATAATTCCTGATCTCTTTCCTCAATACCAACTACTCCACAATCATATTCAAGAAGGGAATAAGTAGTATCTAAAGGACAATTGGAGTTTGGGTTGATAACTTTACATTCGTATTTTCCTGATGCAGATATAAATAACGTGTCTTTATTGGTCATAAATGGTAAAAGCGTATCATTTTTAAACCATAGTATATTTTCTAAACCGGATAAGAAACCGTTTATATGTAATACAGCAAATGGTACAGTATCTCCAACACAAGGGTCACCCAATGCGTCAAAATAATAGCCAGACCATTCAGGATTTTGTGTATATACTTCTGATAATTCAGAACAACCATTCAAATTAGACATCACGGAAAATCCCGTAATACCATAGTGAGCATAATCCGGTAAGTATTGATTGGTTTCAGGTAAAGGAGCTCCATAAAGAAACCATTGATAGGAATCTGCTGTTTGTGTCCAAAGTGTATCATATTTGCACAACCATGGAAGAGGTGTATAAATGGTTGGCGTATGATTACAAAATTGAATAACTGTATCTGTAAAGCTGGTGTGCAACCCTTGCAAGTCACAATTTGTTGTGGTTAATGAAACCGTGTATGTTCCGTTAGTTAAATAGGAATGTATTGGATTTGGTGTGGAAGATGTATCGCCATCACCAAAATCCCAAAAATATGTTTGCCGGACACCATAGCCTATTGGGTTAAAAATTACTTCATTAATACCAGAACCAATCTGATAGCTAAAATCAGATATTGGTAGTCTCTTAAAATCCCACAATTGTAAACTGTCGAACACTTGTGTTTTGACCGCATTTTTTATTATGGAAGCATCGCTTGCATTTAATCCAAAATTATAAGTAATCAATGTAGGATCTTTTTTAAAAAGGGTTGCATAAAAGCAACATGCAGCAGCATAAGAACCCGCTGCAGAAGGGTGACTTTCGTCCGGCTGATACAATTCAATGTTTGGATAATTTTGCCGAAGGTAATTCCACACAACTGAAACAGGAGATACTTCTCCATTAATATAAGCTGTGAGGTCTAAATAACAATTCCTTAGGGTAGTGTCCATACCTTGATATGTACACATTACAGGGAAGAAATCACAAGTTGTTGCATCTCCGTTTTTTCTTCCCCAGGTCATATAGGTCATTGTTACTGCACATGGATTATATTGTTTTATCAGGTTATTTAAAGCTGAGCCACCAATGTTGAAATCAGAGGAATACGTAATAGGCTCCTGACTTTGTCCTTGAATAACTACATAATCCCAACCACCAGTCATTATTTTATTTTGACTGATAGCATCAGTACTATGCTGTATTAAATGATATCCTCCGGGGGTATAGCTGTCAAAAACTAAAGTATCACCGGCTGACAAGGCAACGTCATGTATGATTTGTGGCAAATTATTAACGCTGGTGTAACTGTTTCCAAGGAACAGAACTCTATAACTGAGTTGCGCTTTTAATTCATACCCTGAAATACAGAAGAATGACAAAAACAAAACGATAAGAAAATGATTTATCTTATTGATGGTTGAACGTTTTTGCATTAGAAAGTTTCTAAGAATTTATCACGTATTTAAAATTACCGCTAACTTGTTACTTGCTCCCCATTTGTTGTATCCTATTTTGAGGTCTTTGGCAGGATTGTTTCACGTTAACAGGTTTTGTTTCCCCAAAGATAAGAAAAAACAGAATCCGAAAAAAATAAAAGACCAAGCAGGATTTTTATTAACTTTGAAAAAAAAACAGATGTTCAAGGGACTACAATACAGGCGCATCATCAAACAACTCGAAAGTCTGTTAAACGATACCGATCCCCATAGTTTGCGTCTGGCAACAATTTCCACCCTTCTGCACGAGAATATGAAAGGTTTTTCGTGGACAGGTTTTTATTTTTTGCAGGACGGCGAATTGCTCCTGAGTACTTACCATGGAGCGCCTGCATGCCAGAAACTAAAAAAGAATACTGGTGTTTGCTGGGCTTCCGTAAACCAAAAAAGAACCATTATTGTCCCTAATGTTCATGAATTTCCCGGCCATATTGCCTGCGATTCCAGTACAAATTCCGAGATAGTTGTTCCTGTATATTCTAAAAACGGACAAATAACCGGCGTACTCGATGTCGACAGCCATAACTTTAACCAGTTCGATAAAACAGATGCCATATGGTTAGAGAAGATCTCGAAAATGGTGTTTGTGTAAAATACTCCAATTACAGTCCGATTACAGTGACTGTATGGCATAGAGATATGGATTAGTTTTTTATAAAATCGTTTTGTTGTTATTTTTTAATTAAAAAACAATAACATATTTCAGTGACTGGAACCTTAACGAATTCCATTTTTTCAAAATCGGCAACAGTAGCCTCGGTACCATTGGTTTCGTTGGTCCAGTATTTCGATGTCCATATTGTTTCAAACCCTTTGGCCACAAGCCAGCGACAGCATTTATTCGGATCGTTTTTTAATGATAGATCCATAATGGTTTTCAACTCTGCAGGCGAAGGTAAGCGCCACTTACTATCGGGCGAATTGTCGTATTCTTTCATTGCATCAGCTTGCGTGTACGACCTTGAAACATTAAAAAGATCCCATGTAAAACCGGTCGAATTATCGGTTACTTCGTTGCGCTCAGGATAGGAAAATTGCTTGAATGCCTCTTTGAACTGGTCTATTTCGATAGTAGCCACTGCAATGGGATCGGAATAAACATAACCTAAGGCGCCTGTTGATTTCTGAGGAAGATATTCTTTACGTATCGGATCCCATTTGTTTTCAATCTGCCCTGAAGAGGCCTGATATACGTATGCTACAGAAAAAATGACATAATATTTTATTCCGGGTGTTGCATTGTCGAACCCGCTGAAACTGGATAATAAATTACTGCCGCCCTGAACCCAGGTTAGCTGTGGTGCAGCAATGGTCGCATGTTTGGCAGGATCAAAATCGTACTGAATTTCTTTTGCATCACTGAAATTTGGAATATCACTAATGCTTTTGGGCCATGGCAACTCATCGGTGTACCAAACCTGTCCGCTGTTATGCGAGCACCATACACGCCATGAAATAAATGAATATTTATAATATTTCATGTTTTGCGGTTTGTCTTTTTTAAGCTTCTCTACCAGTTTTCCAATGTCCATACCGGCAGGCAGCAGTGCCATCAGATCAATTGTCTGGTCTGGGCCAGCGGAAATAAAAGATTTCCCGTCTTTGAAATTATACATAGAAGCGTCAAATTTTTCTGGGGCAGGGAGCCCTTTGCCGGAAATAACAATTGTTTTTTCCCCGAAAGTTTTTAGGTATTCCGGATCAATAGTTTGACCGTTACAAAAACAAACTGCAGCAATCAGTATTGCTAGTAAAAAATATTTTTTCATTCTGATTTTATTTGACTTACGTAATATTTAATTATACAAATGTAGAAGAAAATATTGTTTCGCAAAAACTTATTTTAAAAATAATTTTAACGCCACACGATATATTAAAAGCAAAGTCCATTACAGTCGCTCGCGTGTCGCAAGTGACTGCAATTGCTTATTACTTTAAACATGCAGACACTTTACATTTCATTTACTTACTTTGCTTCCTTTCATTCAGTTCTTTTCTCAGCTCCTGATTTTCAGAGTTTATTTTTTCCATCAGGTTTATCAGTCCTTCGTTATGCCTGTTTGTCGCTTCACTATGCTTTAAGCAGATATTAAGCATTTCCTGGAATTTCTGATTCTGTGAAATTAATTCGTTATGCTGGTTTGTCATTATGTTCTTTTGTTCAACAATTATTCCCATTCTTTTCTGAACGGCATCTTCTATCTTTTGCTGTGATGTTCTCAGAAAATAAATATATATCAGCAACCCGATTATTATTACGGAAAGGACAATTATCAGTATTATATTATTCATATGGTTTATTATTTATGATTTCTTCCCCAAAGATAATAAAAAACGGGATACTGTGACGAAAAAAGTGGGTTCTTTTTAAAAAGTGTGTGTAATTTAAAAAAATGCCTGCCCCGAATTTATTTCGGGGTTCAATGTCAAACGAACAACTAACAATGTACAAGTATCATTTCTGTTCGGGATTTTTGTTTTTATTGCTCATTGAAAATTGAGCATTTGGCATTGTTCATTAAAACGATTACAATTTTATTTATGTTATAAGCATATCAGAACAATTTTATTACTCATTCATTTTGACAAAGAACCTATTCATTCCTTTGTCAATTTGCGCTGTACTGTCCATTCATAACCGGTCAGTATAATAATATAAACTCCTTTTGACAATGAACTAATATCAATGTTATTCACTCCGTTATTTAATGCTTTTTGCAGGATACATTCTCCAATCATATTATAAACCTGCATTTTTACATCTTGCCTCTCAGCACTGGTAATGTATATTTTATCAATAGCCGGATTTGGGTATATTTTCATTTTTCCCTGATAATTAATCTCATTAATTTGTGACGTTGAGTCCCTCATGCAGCGCACACTAAAACCGAAGCCTTTGGAATCACTTAACAGATGGGTATAACCATCATGGTATTCTAATGAAAGCAGGTAACTGAAATAAGGATCTGCTTCTGTTACTGACCACCAGTAACCATAGTTTCTGATCTGAAAATCCGGTCCGTAAATGTAGCGATAACCTCCCGGCAGGGCTGTAAACCCGCTTTCATTTGTTGCACCGGTATTTGGGCTGTTCCAATGTGTTGTGTCGGCTTCCTTCATTTTACCGCCGGCTACGTTGTTGCCACCTAAATAGTTTATAAGTGTAGTCCATTCGTTAAGTGCCGGTACATGCCAGCCGGCAGGGCATATGTTGCGAATATCAATTACTGCATAATAATTATATAAATTGCCATATAAACCGGCAATATTTGTATCGTTGTCATAATAGCAATAAGCGCCGGTAGTATGATTGCCCCAGGAAATGCCATCAATTACATTAGGTATTGAATCTCCGTTTTGGTAGTGTGTTACTTTAAGGTTCTCTTCCAGCCATATTTGAGACCCTATGGTTGCCATATTATATATGTTACCATCAATGTCAGTTACTGACTGTGCCTGATTTTTAAATGTAAAAAATGCAAGTCCTGTAAAAAGCAGAATTAACTTTTTCATTTCATTGAACAACAATTTTTTCGGTATGAATATTTTCTTCGTTATATATTTTAATAATATATATCCCTTTTGGTGAATGAGAAATGTCAACGTCGAACGAACCCTGCATGTTTGTTGCCGAATATATCTTATCTCCGATCATATTGAAGATCTCAACATTTTGTAATTTGCCGGTGGCAGATGTTTGTTGCCTGATAGAAAAAAATCCGCACGAGGGATTAGGAAAGACCTCAATGGTATTTTCCGGTTCAAAAGCCTGGTTAAAGCCCGAAGGAAGCGTTACTTCAACATCATCGATCCATAAAATGCTTCCCGGCTTCGGCTGGTGGTCGAGTGATGACGCACTGAACAGTACCCACATCGTATCGGGTGTTGTTACATCAATATATGTTATATCAATTACCGCCTGCTGCCAGCCCGACGTACCTGTAGCTACACTTGTTTTAAAAGCTCCGCCGGCCACCGGGATACCCGAGCTTATTAATGCCACACGACACTCGGCTGTATCATTCCCGTTTGGGTTATATTGATAGTAGAAGCTGAACTGAGTTATTTTTTCAGTAAAAGGAATGCCGGGCCTGTAGGTAAAGGTGGTTATATCCGTGTATCCGTTAAATAAAATACCCAGTGTATCGGAATATTCATGACCTATAAAAGGGATACCCCAGCTTTTGTAATAGTTCCACGAAGTAGTTGTATATATTACACTTTCAACGCGGACAGAATAGGTCCCCGAGTGCACCGTATCAGCACACCTGGTAACTGATATAGGGCTGCTTCCGAAAAAAGAACTGTTGAAATAATTATAATCCCACCAGCCGTTAGTGCCAGTGCCGCTGTTAGGGTTCATTGCCGATGGCACCGAATAATCGGGGGTCCAGGTCTCAAAGCCCGGGTTTATAAGCTGTGCCTGTGCTATGTGTGATGCACAAACAAAAGCTATGGCAGTTAAAAATATTAGTTCCTTTTTCATTTTTATATAAGTGTTAATTTTGTTTTCGGGTCTTTTGGCTTTATTTCCCCAAAGATAAGAAAAAAAAGGATTCGGCAGTATAAAAATCTGCTTGTATAGTATAATGTATGTAACCATATTTTTCCTACTTTTACATTAAATAACGTCGAATATGAAATCAATATTTACTCTTTTCCTTATTTGCATTTCAGTGCCTGCCTTGTTTTCGCAGGAGGCCGAATATGTTTGTCCGCTTAATCCTGATTATGTACTTTATCAGCAGCAGCAAAAGGCCGGCATTACAAAAGTTACAAAGGATGGATATGTTCTTAACGAGATACCTTTGCCCGTACAGTTCGATTTTACAAATTACCTTAAGGAAAAGGGATCAAAACAAACCCAATACGACCAGTTGTACGATCTGAGGACACTGAACTGGGTCTCGCCTGTTAAGAATCAGGGTAGCTGCGGCGTCTGCTGGACTTTTGCTACCATGGCTTCAATAGAGTCGTGGTGCATGAAAAGCGGACTGGGGGAATTCGACCTTTCGGAGCAGAATTTACGCACATGTCATGGCTTTTTCCTTACAGATGGCACATGCACCGGCGGAAATCCCAAGAAATCCACAGCATACATGACAAGGTTCTCAGGCCCTGTTACCGAAGATGAAAGTCCTTATGAAACTGATCCCTTAGCTGTTTGCAATGATATCTATCCTCCCTTATTCAGGATGTCCGGCTACCGTGCAGTGCCAAATAACATGAATTCAATAAAGGATGCCATTCTTTCCCGCGGCGCAATATACTCCAACATGTACTACGATGATATGTACTATGATGAAATAACCAACACGTACTATTATGGAGGGACTGCTTCAACAGACCATGCGATAACGCTTGTAGGCTGGGACGACAATAAACTCACCGCCATGGGCACAGGTGCATGGATAGTAAAGAACAGCTGGGGAGACTCCTGGGGCGAGAACGGCTACTTCTATATTTCATATAACGATACAAAAGTTAACAGCACAGTTGCATACTGGACCGAACCAATGCTTTTCGATACCACTGAAACTATTTACATGTACGACGAATTGGGTCAGGTCTCCAACCGCGGTTATGGCGACAGCCTGGGATATGCTCTTGTTAAATATGTTGTGGGAAGTCATTCGCAGGATATCGAAAAGGTGGGTCTGTGGGTCAATACTGCCGGAGCGACTCTTGAAATTGAAGTTTATAATACAAAAAGCGGTAACACTTTATCCGGCCTGCTATCTTCGCTGACGGGCATTACCTGTGACCTGCCCGGATATTATTCTTACGATCTTCCTGCACCCATTGTTCTTGCTGCCGGCGAGGATTTCTACATAAAAGTAAAGTACATAACGCCGGGATATGGCTTTCCCATTCCGTACGAAGTTCTCAGTACCGACTATGCTGAGCCTGTAATTGAAGCCGGTGTATGCTGGTACAGTCACCTGGGTTCTGCATGGACAGCAACCGGTAATGACATAGTTGGTAAAGAATTCGACTTTTGCGTACGTGCATACGGCCACGACCATTCCGCAGTTGGAAACAGTCAGGTCGCTGCTGACAGAACTGAACTTTTATTTTTCCCGAACCCCGCCGAAGACATCATTACTGTTGAATTTCCTGAAACAGGAAATGGATATACTTCTGTAAGTATTGTAAACCTGATCGGCCAGACTGTTGCTACTTATGATATTCCTCTTTCGGCAAGATCTCTGGCAATTGACTGCTCGGTACTTCCCATAGGAATTTACATGCTAAGGTATAACGGAACCGGCAGGCAGATAATGCAGAAACTGATAGTAAACGGTTCTTTATAAATTGTGTAGGTAAATGTAAAATAATGTTCAATGTCAAACGAACAACTAACAATGTACAAGTATCATTTCTGTTCGGGATGGTTTCACCATTTAGTTCCTTCAGCGGAGTTTACATTGCGTAGCAATGCCTCAGGATCAATTCCACATCAATTATAGCTGCGCTTCGCTTGCTAAAATTGTGTGTCATTGATATTGCTCATTGAAAATTGAGCATTTAGCATTGTTCATTAAAAATATTACAATAATTTATATGTAACTTTGCAGAGAATCTGTTTTTTAATAATGAAAAGATTATTCATTCTTATTATCTTATTGACCAATATTATTTTCACATTTGGGCAAAGTAATACAGAAGATGATATTATTAAAAAATTGAATGATGCAAAAGAAGATACTTCAAAAGTTAACCTGTTAAATGCTTTAGGGAATGAAATAAAAAATACTCAACCACAGGAAGCATTGATTTATTTTGAACAGGCTTTAGAACTGTCAGGGAAGTTAAAATATACAAAAGGCATCGCAGGCAGTTTATTTTATCAGGGAGAGATAAACACAAATCTGGGGAAATATAAGGAAGCAATAAAATCTTTTTTAAACTCATTGTCAATATATAAAGATCTCGGCGATAAAAACGGGATTGTAAAAAATTATAAAAGTATCGGTGTCATCTGTTTGCAGCAGGGTGATTTCGACAAGGCATTATCATATTTTCAGCAGGCTCTTGCCATTCATGAACAATTAAATGATAAAAAAGGTATTGCTTCTGTTAATATCAATATAGGAAGTGTGTATATGCTCCAGGCTGATTATAAAAAAGCGCTGGAATATTATTTTATTTCGCTTAAAATAAATGAACAGATTAATGTTAAATCAGGTATTTCAGCCTGTGATGGTAATATTGGTTCTATATATTTTAGCCAGGGGGAATATGATTAAGCGATTGAATATTATGAACGAACATTACCAT
>CAZEWB010000079.1:0-10015 GCA_964515655.1 uncultured Bacteroidales bacterium | reverse complement strand
CAGGCATTGCCATCATCTCCGTCCTTTACCGGCTGGAAGGTGTGGCAATGGCCTGCATAGGAGGGATAATGACAATACTGACAACTTACATCTGGGGAGAAACAAAAAGACCAAGTAAAAACAATTAACATTAAAAAGCGCTTGTCATGTTGAGCCGATTGCCGTTTGAAAGAATGAATTTAGGGGAGCTTTAAAGCAATCGTGTCGAAACATGTGCGCTGGCAAAACGAAAAACTATGAATAACCTAAAATCTCACCTTACCTGGCTGCTTATAACCGTTTTCTTTGCAGCCTCCTCCTGGATGCTGCTGAGCAAATACCGGCAGGAAAGAAACGATCGTTTAAGGCTTGAACATTCATTCAAAGCTGCAAACAGTAAGATAGAATATTACAAAGCACTGAACAATGATCTGGTTGCAAAAAACGAGGTCATTCAGTTAAAATTCTCCGAACTAAAAGACATATACCCGGAGATCATAGCCGAGATCCGCAACCTGAAAATCAAACCTGGACGCACAGAGCAATATTCCGAAACAGTAATTCACCAGGATAAAGAGATCACCACCCTGCTCCGGGACAGTACAATTTACGACACAATTCCTGTTCGTATTTTCAATTACAAAGACGAATTCTACACCGTCTCAGGCATTGCCATAGGCAACACTCAGAAAGTGCATATAGAAAGCCGGGACAGTCTTATACAAGTTGTTTATCGTGGCAAAAGGTACAAGCCCTGGCTGTGGGTTTTTTCGAGGAGGAGGCTGGAGCAGGTGGTGAGTTGTAGGAATGCGAATAATAAGGTCGTTTACACTAAATTTATTCAACTATCTTTTTAAATTCAAATGAAATATTTCCGTAAGTACCATTTATATAACGAACATCATAATTATAATTTTCTCCAATAATTCCAACCTGTTCAATCAAAATACTTAACATGTTTAATGGCAAGTAATGCTCCTGTCTAAGGTCATCAGAATACATGATCTTATTTTTATTCTTCTTTAGAAAAAATTCAATTTTAACAATAAATATTGCTTTAGTGAAATTTAAAAACTCAAATTTCACACTCCATCCAGTTCCATCTGTAAATTCATAAAAATTTTCAGAAAAAAGTGCTTTAATTTGTTTTCTATTCATCTTTGTTTGGTTTATGTAATCATTAAAAGTAAATTCAATCAAAGTTTTAGTTTTTTACAAACGCCCTCACCACTCCAGATACCCTCAAATAATACTGCCCCTTCTCAAGTTTGCTTACATCTATTGTTTTTTCTTTAGATGTCATCAGTACTTTACCTGTAGCATCTATTATTTCATATTCGCCATATATGTCCGATTTAATATTTATAACATCTTTAGTAGGGTTTGGATAGACAGAAAAATCTACTTTTTCATTTCCCGTATTATTAACTGAAGTATTTGTGGATATGTTAAGAACAACTATATTGTTATTTCCATTAATAACATTTAAAAGTGTATTAGTTGTAATAATCGTATCAAACGGGACATTTCCAAAAACTTGTGTTGAATTATATACAGTACAGGCACCAATTCCAACTTCGACATTGATTGTTAGTGTATTTCCATAAGGGACAGTTATAGCTATAGTTTCATTGTTTAGAAAATTCGTTTCTGTAAGTGTTACAGTATATTTTACACCCTTAACATATTTTTGATCAACATTCACAGGTTGTGAGTTTTGCCCGATAGTGGGGTTTCCAAAAGCAATTATGGCTATTGCGACAAATGGGAATAATAATTGGTAAAGTTTTTTCATAATTTATTTTTTAGAATAGACAAATATACAAAATATTAATTATCAATACCTCTCTCATCATTTTTCGTTTTTTGAACATAGAGAAATGCTTTAGTCAATCATGGCTATGGGTGTTTTCGAGAAGGAGGCTGGAACAGGTGGTGAGTTGTAGGAATCCTGGTAATAAAGTTGCGTATATGAAGTTATTAAGGATAAGTAATTGATTTATTGACTATACACTTTCTTTTCGTGAATATGCTTTTATATTGATAACTTTGAAATTTAGTAAAGATACTATTGACTTATATTGTGTTTTGTATTATTTTTGAGAGAAATAATATTGAAATAAAGGTGTTTATAAATATCAAAATGCAGCAAATCATCTTTACGAAAGATATATAATGACAAAATCCTTTTTTGAATATCTTGGACTAGCAGATATGGAGCGAATCCATTCACAATTTATAGCATGGGTGCTTTCTGGCGATTGCAATGCTATAGAATCATTGGATAGACAAAATCTTTTCAATAATATTTTCAACTTAGGTGGACAGATTACTGAAATTCAAACAGAAAGAAACAGAATAGATATTCTAATTTCAACTCCAACAGACATAATAGTCGTTGAAAACAAAATCAAATCTTCGCAGCATTCAAATCAACTTGAAAACTATAAACAATATTGCAACAAGGTGTTTCCCGGACACCGTAAGCATTTTTTCTTTCTGACGCTAATTGATGAAAAAACGAATGATATGGATTGGCAACGCCTATCCTACTCAACCATTTTCAACCATTTATCAACATTAAGACTTAAGGCAAATAATACTCACAGTTCAATAATCAGTGAGTATTTGGTTTTTCTTGAAAGATTGGTAAGCGTTTTCCAACACTTCAAAGAAAATGTGAAGGACTATGACATAGTTTTTCTTGATGGTAAGAAAAGAAAGCATGATAAAAAGCGTTCAGATTACAAAAATGAAAATGAATGGTTCATTGCATCCAATCAACTTGAAACAATTCTGCAAAAGAGCTTCATGAGTATGCTTGTTGAGCATGTAAAAACACCCATTGGATTTGTAACAGATACAAGAGGTGATGCTTTGGTTGACTTTCCTTTACGAAACAACATTGAATTTGGAGGTAGGTACTATTCAACCATTATACAGTTACAAGAAGACACAATAAAATTTGCATTTGCTATTTCCGGAAATGAATACGCAAAATCAAAAAAGGAGTGGGTTTTAAAAGCAATTCCATTGATGAAAAAGTTAAGCGAGCAAAACTCTTTCGGTTACAGAAAATTAAATCAACCTAAAAGCAAAGCATATATTTCTATTTCAAAAAAACTTGACGGTCATTATTGGCATAGGTCATTAAACGACTTGACGAAATATTTACGAACAGAAATCGACAACGGAAAGGAGATGACAAATACTTTGACTAAACTTCTAACAACATGATTATATGTCCAATAAAATAATATTTAGAAAAACTATTGACTTGTATTATGCTTTGTATTATTTTGGGGAGGAATACTCTTACATAAGAGTATTTAGCTATCCTGAAACAGCAACAAAAAAAAATCAAACGACAATTAAAACTATAAATAATGGCAAAATGTTATAAATGTAAAGCCGTATTAACGAGTGCTAACGAATCTGACGAGCATATTATAATTAATGCTTGTGGTGGCCGATTAAAATCTAAAGAATTATTATGTAAGACATGTAATTCTAGTTTTGGTGAGACCTGTGACAAAGCATTGGCAGATCAGACAAATGATTTTTCAAATTTATTAATGATAAAAAGACATCGTGGCGAACCCAATTCAATAGTAGGAAAAATTGAATCGACAGGTGAAGATTATTATCTATTATATGGGGGCAAGCCAGTTATGACAAAACCTATCATAACTGAAGAAGTTGATGGGAAAAAGATTGAACTATCAATAGTTGCAAGAAATGAAAAAGAGATGCGACAAATACTTGAAGGTCTTAAAAGAAAAAAATATCCTGAACTTGATATTGAGAAATCCCTTAAAACCGCAAAATTAAAAAATGAATATATAGATGGCCCTATACATTTTGAATGTACGATTGGCGGAAATGAAGTTTTTAAATCTATTACTAAATCTGCTGTTAATTATTTCATTTATAAGGGTGGCGATAGACAATTTATTTCTCACTTATTTTCTTATCTTGATGGAACAACAGAAATGAATGTAGTTTGGATGCATTATCCTGACGAAATTATTTATACCCCTTCTGATAATGAAGTCAGCCACATAATTCGTCTTATTGGTAATCCTACAGAGCAGATATTATATGCCTATATTGAACTTTTTAATGCTTATAATTACATTATAAAATTAAACGAAAATTACACGGGTAAGTCGATTAATGAAACTTATGCTTTTGACCTGATTGAAATAAAAGAAATAACAAGAAGTATTCCTTTAAATTATTCAAGAGGACAGTTATTGGATTATTTTATTAATAAGGACTCTAAACCCTTTGCAAAGGTTCAAAGAAGATTAGAAAGAGTATTATCGATTGCAATGAAAAGGCAAACTTCTTATTTTAACCAAGAATTAATAAGTAAAGCCGTCAATAATTCACTGGGAAAGTACCCTGAAGGAACTATAATTACAAAAGAAATAATTGATGAATTAGTGAATGAAACAATGAAAGAAATTACTCCGATGATACTACACAATTTTAAACGTAGAAACAAACAAGAGGAATAATAAGGCTGAACTAATTCTAAGGTAATAACTGATAATCACAAACAAATATGACTCATCCAGGAATTGCAGAAATAATCAATAAGTATAAAGCTTATAACTCAAACGTTTTTGAGGTATACGAAGATTACAATTTTGTCGATTTTTATTTGCCTCATGTTCATAAACTAATTAAGAATGATAAATTACCTTGTATGGATTTTTTTTTCAATTACAACTAATCATAAGGAGAAGTTCAGAAAAGATTTACTTTTTGGTGTAATTGATAGAATAATAAAAAAGACAAACCCTGTTAGAGCATTAATTGAATCAGTAGCTCTTACTGAAAACTATCTTCAATCTATAGTATATAGAATATATAGAGACTTCCCATATAAATTGATTACAAAAGAAGAAACTCCTGACCAACAAGAAAAACTTCTTAAAATAATTACTGAAAGCTTTGACAAAGAAGAAATCATTGCACGTATTTCTGAAGAAAAAATTCGTGGAATCTTTTATGGAAAGCCAATAGATTTTTTTACTAAAGACAAAGCCCGCATTGGGATAGACAAGCAAATGGAGACATACTATAAAACAGCCATTGAAATGTATCAAGAAATAATAGCAAGACGAAATGTTTTTGCTCATAATAATGGTAAAGTTGATAGAAAATATCTAAGAGAAGTTTCAAATCCTTCTTTTAAATTAAGAGCAATACCACAAGTTGACAACATTTATTTAAAGGATAGTATTCAGGTACTTCATGGCATAGCAACTGTAGCTACTAAGCAAGCAATTGAAAGTAGCTATAGTGTAAAATTTAAAGGTCAGAAATTACAATTTTATATAGACCGTTTTGATAAAAAATATAAGAATAAATGATGTTTATTTTCTTTATAATCCTGTCATATGTTTACACTTTTTTACTGTAAACATATTTCAGGACGACACAGGACGACACAGGTTAATTCTTGCCCATCTTTGCCCTACTTCGCCCACTTTCGCCCTACCTTGCCAAACACTTACCGTAGCTTTGTGCCAAAGCCCTGCACATGGCAAAAGCAGTTAACCAGCATACGCTGAATAAGCAGATAGAAGATTTTATCCGGGATAAGGATGCGAAAAAAGAGAACTATTCCCAGGATGATATCGCTTTTATACAGCAATACGAAGGTTCAGGTGGGCAAGGAAGCAAAGGAGCAAGCGGAGAAGGTGTGCTTTATGAGTTTTACACCCCGGATTATATCTGCGATCTTATGTATGAACTGGCCGTTAAGTATGGTTACGATGGCGGGTCAGTTCTGGAGCCAAGCATTGCCACCGGCAGACTTATTAAACCCATCCCTGATAAATCAAAAGTAAGTGGATTTGAGATAAACCCGATTACGGCCCGTATTTGTCAGATAACTTATCCTGAAGCGCAAATACACACAGGTTACTTTGAAACCGCTTTTCTGCAAGAACCCAGATTTACAAGCAAATTAAAAGGCGACCGGATCACCTGGCATACAGGATATCCTTTCTCTATGGTAATAGGAAACCCGCCATACGGAAAACACAAAAACAAGTACAGTTCTTATTTTGCCACTCCCAAAATGCAGCAGATTGAGTTGTTTTTTATGTATTACGGATTAAAACTGCTTAAACCGGGCGGGCTGCTGGTTTATCTTACATCAAGCAATTTTCTGAGGAACGGCATTTCCTACAATTCCGAAAAGAAAAGCATAGGAGAACTGGCCGATCTGGTAGATGCTTACCGTCTGCCTCCGGTGTTCCGCTATTCAGAAGTCCCAACCGACATAATCATTCTTAAAAAGAAATAGTATGGCAGATTATAAAATTCCACAGCCAAAGCCCATGTTCATATTTAACGGAACAGACATGAAAGACCTGAATAAACAGATACAGGACATAGAGCATGAATTCCGGGTAAAAGAAATAGACCTGACATTTAAAGAGGAACGCCTGATCTTTACCAGTATCACTTCCTCAAAGGATGCTTACAAGTTTGTTAAAGAAGTGATATTTGATGGAGTGGAAATTCAGGAGCACTTCATTGTCCTGTATATGAATCACGGCAATAAGGTCATCGGCTATTACAAGCATACGAAAGGCACAATAAACTCAACCCAGGTGGATGTTGAAATGATAGTTGCAGTAGGAATAAAGACACTGGCTAAATCAGTTATTCTTTCACATAATCATCCTTCAGGGAATAAAGAACCCAGCCAGAGCGACCGTGACCTGACTAAAAAGGTAAAGCAGGCATTCAAGGTCTTCGACATTAACGTACTTGACCACATCATAGCTACAAAAAACGAGTATTACTCTTTTGCAGATAACAGCGATTCATCCCTTTCAGGAGATAAGAAAAGCGATACTGCAAAGGTGGAACAGGAACTTCGGAAAGAAATACTGAAGCAATTGAAAAGGGTTACGAAAGCAAACAGCCCTAATATCTGGGAACGCATACAGACAAAAGAAGGTTATGCGAAAATGGAAGAGCAGATCATTCATCGTGTCGTTCATCAGCACATGGTTCCGGCGGCGGTGATCCCTTTAATGGAAACAGAATTTGAATAAATAAATCTTAAAAAATGGAAACTAAAACACACAAAGACATAACTTCAAAGATGAGTGACAAAAATTGCTCTCCTTTTAGCGAAATATCCAATATCGAGAATATTAGAATTCTCGCTGATATTGAGCAGGAATCAAAGATTCTTAAGTTTTATCTTAAAGAAGCAAGTAAGAAAAACATGCCTATTTCAAGGGAGATTCTTTTGGAATTGATGGATAGATTAGCGATGCAACAACAAAAGATATTCAAGGTTATTGCCATTAAATGAATTTAGCAATTGGACATATTACACCCTCATGGTTCCGTGCAAGGATAACGGCCATTCGTAAGTTGATAGAAGAACTACCAACCGCCAGAGACGAAAAGAATCCTGACCGTACACTGATCCGCAACGGTGTTATTCCCGAAAGTCAGCAGAAACGCTTTGAAGAATTGCTGGACTATGAGTACAAACTCAGTTTTGCCCTGAACGAGCCACTGACCTTTTCCGAGATCACTTCATTCAATACATGGTTTGCAATGCATCCCGAAAAAGTCTGTGGAAAAGAAGTAATAACCACATCAAGGGAATTCCCCTTAACGATAAAAGGAACGAAAGAGGAAATTATCCGAACCATCAAAGCAGGAATAACTCAAACACAGGAACAGACTGATAATTCTACTCAAACAGAATTTCAGCAGGATACAAAACACATTGAAGCGGAACAGGAGGATCAGGTCAACCGTTTCGGCAGTGCAAGTAAAGTTCTGGATTGGACTGTTCAGGATTTTCATTCGTATTATCACGATGCTGTATATGAGTTTCAGCAAACACAAGCCCCGATAGAGGAACAAATAAACGAACTTCATCAGCAGGTAAAAGATGCCGGGAAAGACCGTACAAAACGAAAAGAACTCACTGCAAAACTCAACGACACGATCTGGCAGAGGAATCACAACAAAAACGCATTTGAAGGTGATTGGCTGAACTTCTGTTCTGAGCTTCACAATATCATCCTTGAAATTGGTAAAAGCAAAGGATTACACATTGACGAAGATTCCGGCTGGTACATTCCTGATGATATTATGCTGGCATTTACAGACCGTCCCGGAATTGAAAATTACTGGCACACGAAGATATCTGAAGTGATTGAAAAGGAACTTCAATACTTTGTCCGGGAACAGAAAAAACAAAATGAGTCCATAAAAGAAATTGAACTGGAAGCACTCGCACTGGAAACTGAACTTGAACTACTTAATATATAATGTATGTCATACCTGAACGGAATAAACAACACTGATAATCTGGGCTGGCTCAACCCGGCAATGATCAGTTTAATACTTGCAAACAGCGATAAGGTCATTAAGATACTCAAAGAAGCCAAACAACTGCAAGGGTTGGGGGATGCTTCAGATAAAATGAGTTTTGACGATGTGATATCCCGCTATAACAAAGGAATTACATTCGAGGAAATTAAAGCATGGGTCTGGTACAAACGATCCCTGGGAATTCCGATGAAGGGCTGGGAACGCTATTACATCAAAGGCGGAACAATGATAGAGAATGTTGTTGCAACAGAAACTGCAAGCATAAAAGATAATCATTTCAGGGATATAAAGAACGTGGAGAAAGGAACTGTACTCGGCAAATACATAAAGACACATACTTATGCCGAAGGTGACAATTATTTCATCTACCGCAGCGATGATGGGCTGTATTACGTTTCTGCAAAGCACTGCAAACTTGAAAAGACAGCAGTTGCAGCCAACGAAAAAGAACTTTCGGCTCTTGTAAAGAAAGGCGCATTGTATTTCATGGGAGGTGAAGTTGTGCCTTACCCGATCTATACTTTCGGCAATATGTACGACAGGGAACTTCAGCTCGAAGCCGACAAAGAGACCATCATGCAGCAATGGGGTGAAAGCATTTACGAAAAACACCGGGAAGCAATAAGCAAGTCAAAGCCTGTTATGCTTACAGTAACCAATTCCGATGATAAGGACAGACCCATCATTACTGCCATTTCTGACTTTGCTGATGATACAGATGTTTTTGCCATTACCGAAGTCCGTGAAGATTATATGGACGTTGAAAAATCAGAAGAACTGAAAAAGGTCAACGGCAAGGTGGAACGCAAAAAAGACAAAGAAAAGATACATCTCCGCTTTGACGGGGAAACAAAATACTCGCTTCAGCAGGTATTTATCAAATGGCTGTTCACGCTGAACGCAGATTCTGATTTTGAGAAATCCTCTGCCATTGATATTGCCGATTATTACATTGCAAATAGGCCATTGAGGGATGATAAACTCAGTAAAGAAGAAAAGTCAGAACTCAAAGCAAACGCAAGAATAGAAGGTGAACGCCTTTTTTCACGCTTCCTGCATGAAGTGATCTCAGCAAAAGATCAGGAACGTCTTGATTATACATGGAACAGGTTGTATAACGGCCAAAGTGATATTTCTTACCAGAAAGTTCCAATAGGTTTTGAATGTTCAGCAACTTTTAAATCCGGGATACTTCAGTTGACCGACATCCAGCGTGAAGGAATCGCCTTTATGGAAGTGATGGGAAGCGGTATTAACAGTTTTGATGTCGGGGTTGGCAAGACAGCTTGCGCCATTGCTACACTTGCCAATTTTATCTACTCAGGAAAAAGTAAAAGACCACTTGTGGTTGTTCCGAAACCGACTTACAAGAAATGGATAAACGAGATCTTCGGCTTTGAAGATAAAAAGTCAGGCGAGTTCATCTCAGGAATACTTTCACATACAGGAATACAACTAAATGATTGGTATAACCTGGGAACAGACGTTGTAAAACGAATTAACCTGAACAAACCCGTTCCTGAAAGATCAATCACAGTTGTCACATACGAAGGTTTCCGCAAACTCGGATTTGGTGATTCTGTTTCCGATGAACTCTTTGTTGAACTGGTGAACATACTTGGCCAGAGCAAAGAAAAAACAGCCC
>CAZEWB010000078.1:8992-10050 GCA_964515655.1 uncultured Bacteroidales bacterium | reverse complement strand
AAATTTTTAAGTATAAAGGATTAAATTCACCATTAAACGAAACGTTAAATGAGAACAAGGTAAAACTTGTAAGATTTTACAACAACAAATACAAACAGTATCTGAATTCACTAAATGAATGACCAATGAAAACTGAAATCAGCTTTACCTCAAAAATGGAGAACATCAACATAATAGAGAAGATCGTTGATGAACTTTCAGCCCAGTACAACTTTGGCACCGAGATATACGGAAACATCCTTGTTGCTTCTGTCGAAGCGGTGAACAATGCAATTATTCACGGCAATAAGATCGACGAAAGCAAATCCGTCCACATAAAAATTGAAATAAACAATAATAAGCTCATATTCAATGTGCGTGACGAAGGAGAAGGATTCGATTATTCCAACATTGCCGACCCTACATTACCCGAAAACCTCGAAAAACCACACGGAAGAGGCCTGTTCCTTATTAAACACCTTGCCGATGAGACCAGTTTCTACAATAAAGGGACCGAGCTTGAACTGAAATTCAACATCGTGTAATGGCAATAAGATTCTTCCTCGAAGAAACCGGACCTGTTAAAGGGCTGAAAAAAAACAAGACAAAAGAAATTATCCGCCGTATTCTGGCGGATTTTTCTTTGACTCCCGGCGATATAAACATCATTTTTACAAGCGATGATTACTTGCTCGGAATCAACAGGCAATATCTGAAGCACGATTATTATACCGATATTGTAACATTCCCGGCGTACGAATCCGAAGTCGTTTCGGGCGATGTTTTTATAAGTATCGACCGTATTAAAGAAAATGCAGAAACATTCGGTGTAAGCGAAGAAAACGAACTATTACGTGTTATTATTCACGGTACGCTTCATCTTTGCGGAATGGAAGATACAACTCCTGCTTTAAGAAAAAGTATGGCAAAACAGGAGGATCGGTATATTGTACTTTATTAGAAAAATCAAGAGTTTTCTTAAGGAATGTAAATCTTTTTAGTTTCAGTAAATGAATTACCTTCCCTAAGAAAACTCTTGATTTTTCTAATAAACCACAAAACCAAACACACCCAACACA
>CAZEWB010000078.1:509-8982 GCA_964515655.1 uncultured Bacteroidales bacterium | reverse complement strand
TGTGTTGGGTGTGTTTGGTTTTTTTGTTACAGTAAATGAATTACCAATTATTCTTACAATATAGACACCTTTTGAAATTCCGAAAACATTAATCTGAATTTCTTTCTGGTCGGAAAAATAAGAGTTAGAGGAAATATGTTTTCCGGTAACATCAAGAATATCTACTGATTGTATAAACTCATCTTTTGAGGAAATATTAAGAATGCCATTATCAATTAAGTAAAGATTTATAGAGGAGTTTTCAAATACCTTTACTACGACAATATTACTTTCAGATGATTTACCATCGAAATCAGTTTGCTTTAGCCTGTAATAGTTGTTTCCGAAAAAAGGATTGTAATCAGTAAAATTGTAAGATAATGTTGTGTTTGAGTTTCCGGCGCCAGACACTTTACCAATTTTTTCAAAAGAAATTAAGTCCTTGCTTTTTTCAATTTCGAAATAATCATTATTCATTTCGGTTGCTGTAGACCAGGAAAGCAGGATATTGCTGTTATTAAATAAAGCATCAAAAGATATCAGTTCAATTGGCAATATTGCTTCGGTACAACCATTATTGTCATATGTCATAGCCCGCGTAGTAAGATCATAATAAGCAAATTCGCCATCAGAAGCAGGAATGGAAGTGTCATAAAATACCTGATCATAACAACCTGAACCGGCATCAATAATGGAAACCCATCTGTATGTCCCGGCAGCGGGAGCATTTGCAAAGCGTCCTGAAGTGTTTGTGTTATTGCAATAAAGGACATAATATGTAATACCACTGCCGCAAGCTCCGCTTAAATTATATGTAAACTCAGGAGTTGAGCCTGTAAAAACAACCAGTTTTGAATTGGCGGGAATAACTCCACTTGGTGGTTCAAAGGCAATAGCACATCCTGCAAGAGTGTTCATCGATGCAGTATAGGTGGGATTTGGCACAAAGGTTTTATTGCAACTGGTACAAAAACTAAGGGTGCCAGGATCAGCGCTTGGGAATGTAATTATCAGGTCGTCAACATTAATAGCGTCATCTACATCAATCAGGACAAATTCATTTGTGCCTTCATCGGCAGCCGCACAGGAGTTGACATGTACTTTTTCGATCAGTGGAGTTGAAGTGCAATGACTTGCGGAGCGAACCATCACATCATCAAAATATACATCATTGTTGTTCCCATCGAAGAAATTGAACCTGACCTGAATGATACTGGTAGAGATGGTGTAATAGTAATACTGCCCCTGATATTTAATATCGGTAACCGTTGCCAGAGTACTCCATCCTTTTGTACCATCATTAACCTCAATTGTCATATACGCTGATTCATTTCCTGTTGCGCATTGCATCCAGAATGCCAGCAGGTCGCCATTTGGGAAAGTAGGAGTAGTGAGGGTGCCATCGTTAGACATAAATAAGGCGTTTGTACTTCTGTTTGCAACAGTAACGCTTGCAGTAAACCATGTCCCTGAACTTGTGAACGGGCCGGAAGTGGAAGAGGCAAGGTTGCCGGGTCCGGTTGTTGTTGTAAATTCTTCATCAATCAGCCAGGTTGTCCCTGATGAAACGGTTAATGTGGCAGCATTTGAGGTTACCGTGCCGCTGCAGGAACTAGTTACAACACACCTGTACTGGTAACCCGACATCCCGATAGTTGCACCTGTAATGTTCATTGTAGCCGTTGTGACATTAGAATAAACTCCGCCGTTTGACAGGTTGTTCCATGACCCACTCTGATTTTCCTGCCATTGATAAGAAGCGGCATTTGTTGCCACAACAGTAAAAAAGGTGTTGGAACCATCGTAAACGTTCTTGTTTGAGGGATGTGAAGAAATTGACGATGAATTGACCCCGCTTCCCGATGCGACACAATTAACAGAGCTTGCTCCTCCGCCGCCTACGGAGATATTCCCGTTATACGACTGCACGGCAACAGGTGAGAACTTCACATAAATTGTCTGCGAATATGATCCTCCGCCCTGAGGCAGCGATAACGAGGAGGTATATGTTCCCCCTGCTGTTGTGCAATATGTATATCCCGACAGTGTAGCAACGGTGACGTTTGCAGTGGTAAGGTTTGTTCCTGTTATTGTAAAATTATTTGGACCGTATGTGCTTCCTGTGCATTTGTCACCAAAGGCGGTCAACGGTGAGACAGAAAGCAAGGGACCAACGGAAGTTACGGCGCCATTAAAAGTAAAATCATTGATGCTGTAAGTTGTTGTACCAGCAGCAAGACTGTAAGCATAGAATCTGAATGTTATTGCACTTGTTATTCCCTGATAAGCTGCTCCTGATAAATCAATAGTCGTTCCACCGGTGGTTGGTGAGCCAATATTTGCAGAATATCCATCTAAACTTGAACGGAAAGCAAAGCTGGGGCTGCCTAAAGAAACCTGACCGGTATAAATAAAATTTACAAAATCAATTTTATAACCACTGTTTGGAGTTAATGTGAATTCATAATAATCATTCAAGTCAATAGTAGAAGTACTCCAGGCACTTGCGCTATATCTGTTAGTGGCCGACGAAGCAGTAATTCCGGTTCCACGTCCAATACCTGAAACGGTAATATTAGCATCGTAAGTTTGACCGCTCGTAAAAGGATTAGATGCACTGGGATTTGCATCAGTAATTGGATTTGTCCACATTGCTCCGGCTAATACTGTAAGAGAGGCAGCAGTGGAAGTAGTACTTGCGCAAGGAGCAGTCCCGCTAACAATACATTGATACTGATATCCGCTCATTCCTGTATTGGTAGCGCCGGTTATATAAGAATTGGAGGTAGCGCCAGAAATATTCGACCATCCGCTTCCGGTGTTTTCCTGCCATTGATAAGTTAATCCGGTTCCGGTTGCAGTTAATGAAAAAGTTGCCGTGGCAGGCGCTGTTACAGATTGATTTGTTGGTTGAGTGCCAATGTTAGGTGCTGTGTTTATTGTAATTGCAGAAGATGCTACAGAATTTGTACTCCAGCAACTACCGTTATACGCCCTGACATAATATGTTCCTGATGTTGTAACTGTGTAAGCTGATGTTGTAGGAGATGCCGTGCTCGTGCCTGTTGATGAAGTCTGCCAGTAAATACTTGCATTCGGCGACGAATAAGTAAGTGTCGTTGAAGTGCAGGCTGGATTTGCAGCGGGAGTTATAGAGCCTGTGGGATCGGCGGGCGGTGTGCATGAAGAGAAAGTACCAGTAACAGAAACATCGTCTATCCCTATTCCCTGTGAATTAGCTCCGGTGGTGTTTATATTCCATCTTAAATAAATATTTCCGCCATTGGGTATACTTAAACTCGTAATATTAAAACTTGCGACATTTACTGTTAATTGTGGCGGATTAAAACCATATACGCTGGCTCCTGTGGGTAAGGAAGCAGCAGCTACATCACCAGCTGTAACAGCTGTCCAGGTTGAACCATCCGTAGAGTAATAAAATTGAACTGAAGCAGCGGCTGTGTTTATTCTATACCTTTCACAATTATACGATATGGCAAGTTGTGTGATATTTGAAGCATTACTATTCTGATACCATACCATCAGACTATTAGGACTAGAATAAGTTCCAGAAGTCATTGCTCCGGCAGCTCTTTCAGCAGCAGTACTGCCCCAGTTATAACTTCCACCTGTAGTAGGCGATCCAGATGAGGCTTGTTGTGTTACAGTTGTGCTTCCGCCTGCCCACGTGGGTGTAGCTGATTTTTGTATTACCCAATTCGAAGGTAAATTAAGAGTAGCTCCCATTCCATCAAAATTCTGAGTAACAGGAGTCGTACTGGGGATCATTGTCTGTCCCCACCCATTCACCCCAAAACACACCACAAACCCAACCGAGAGTATCAGAATTTTTAGTGAGTTGTGAAAATGCCTTAACATCGCAAATTATCTTATATAATTATACGAAGTTGGTTTCAGCTATGTTACGTTTAGCAACATACTTGTAGGAGGTCAACTTCCTTTTTTTGCCAGAATTTATGAAAAACGTTGACAATGTAAAGATATAACAAAAACAGGCATACCGTATTAGTATAGGATAAAACTTATCAGTTTTTTTATAAACAAAGCATTAACATTGATAAGTATAAGTGAATAATAATTTAAATCACAAATAAATATGACGAAAAAAGCCAGGCGACTGTTAAAAACCAGAGATCGGGCAAAAAGCGGCTATTGCCTGATTATTAGTTCTGTACGAGTAATTTAAAGCCCTTGCCGTGAATATTAAGGATTTCAACAGACTGATCGTCCTTAAGGTGTTTCCGGAGTTTGGTGATATAAACATCCATGCTTCTGGCATTAAAGTAGTTGTCGTCTATCCATATTTTTTTAAGGGCGTAGTTCCTGTCGAGGACATTGTTTTTATGTTCACAAAGCAGCTGTAAAAGCTCGTTTTCTTTTGTTGTAAGTTTTATGCTCTTATTTCCTGCAGCAAGTATCTGCTTGTTGGAATCGAAAGAATAAAGTCCGATCTTGAATTCTGTCTGCCCCTGCATGGTGGCCGATTTAAGGCGGCGCAACACAGCTTCGATCCTGAACAACAGTTCTTCCATGCTGAAAGGCTTGGTGATATAATCATCGGCGCCAAGCTTGAATCCTTCAATAACATCATCTTTAAGTGATTTTGCTGTGAGAAAAACGATGGGCATTTCAGCGTCCATGACACGGATATCGCGGGCAAGAGTGAAGCCGTCTTTTACGGGCATCATAACGTCAAGGATACAAATGTCGTATTTGTTCTTCTTGAATAGTTTATAACCTGCTTCGCCGTCAGTTGCATGATCGGTCTCGAATCCCTTTGCTGTAAGGTATTCTTTTAACAGAGTGCCGAGGTTTTCATCATCTTCGGCTAATAAAACTTTTGCTTTGAAATTTTTCATATTGTTTCGGGTTTTAAAATTCGGTTAAAACATAATGTGAATAACGATCCTTTTCCGGGTTCGCTGTCGACTTTTATTGATCCGCCATGTGAATCGACGACAGTCTTAACATAGCTAAGTCCGAGGCCGAATCCTTTTACATTGTGTATATTGCCTGTAGGTACGCGGTAAAACTTTTCGAATATCTTTTTCTGGTCTTCCTTTTTAATGCCTATCCCGTTATCCTTAACAGTAACTGATATCCCTTTTGATGTATCCTTAGTGCAAACGGCAATATCGGGAGTTCCTTCGCAGTACTTCAATGCATTTTCGAGAAGGTTCATAAGTACATTCGAAAGGTTATGTTCATCGGCATCAATTATCGGGGATTCTGAGTTAAGATTTACAGAGATTTTTCCACCCTTATTCTGCACCTGAAGGTTGAAGTTGTTTACAACGCTTATTATCAATTCGTGAATATCAACCTGTTTGATCTTAAGTTTTATCTCGCTTCGTTCCATCATTGCTGTACGAAGTACCTTTTCGACCTGGAATCCGAGTCTCCGGCTTTCTTCGCTTATTATTCCGGCAATATGGTCGATATTCTTATAACTGTCGTGAATACTTGAATCCTTGAGCATCTGCGCGGCAAGCGATATAGTTGAAATTGGCGTCTTGAGTTCGTGGGTCATGTTGTTCACAAAATCGTTTTTTATCTCCGATAACTTTTTTTGTTTAAAGATAATAAAGACCAGCAAGCCATACGAAAAGATAATTACAAGGGTAAGAAAAATCGAGAGTATCCCCATGTAACCCATAGACCGGATTATATAGTTACTCTTAGTGGGGAAATAAAGGATCAGATAGTACGATTCGCTGAATACGTCGTGTGGAAAAAGGTTTGTTTTGTACGCAGATACTGCACGATGGTTATCGTATTTGTCGGAGTTCAGAAAAACTTTCCCCTTGCTGTCCTTTACCGAAAATTCATACGAAAGAGTTATTCCGGCATTCTGCATTTCGCGGGTTATTATGGCAATCAGTGAAGCCTTGTCAATGCGGCGGTTAAAATCGTCGGAGTAATTGAGCAGCTTGTTCACGATCTTTTCTACCAGAAGGGTCTTATTGCTTAATTTGTCAACAAGGACCTTATCAATTTCTTCGGGGGTCAAAACATTCTTGATATCATCTTTTTTGTTGTTTGTGAGCACATGACTGAAAAGGACAGTGTCGCCGGTTGCAATGGTGATCTGTGTATTGGTGTTGCTGCTTGAATCGTTCCTGAATGAAATTGATTCTCTTGAGAGGAGATAGCTTGGCTTTAGGCTGTCCTGTAAGGTGTAATGTGAACCAAAAACCTTGTTCATTGCATTGACCTTTGAAATGTCGTAGTCAACGCTGAATATTTCATTGGTCACTTCAACAATGGTCTCACGGGTTTCAACGGCTTTTGCTATCTCGGTCATAGCCTGATTTACCTTAAGGCTGAAATGATCTTCCTTTACCTTCCACGCGTTCTTAAGCCACTGCGTCTGCAAAAAAACAAGACCTAACAAAGCAAGAGTGATAAGTGTAAGTAAAGTCCAGTAAAGCCTTTTGTTCATAAATACAAATGTACCCAAGTAGAAGAACAACATTCGGGTACATTAACAGAAATTAACAACCACGTGTAAGGGTTAACATTATTAAACATTAGCGCTTCATTGTCTGTGGTTAGGTCATTGGTCTTTTGTCATGGCTGCGGGTTTGGCCGGTGGTCATGGTCTTGGTGGGGTTGCTTATGCTAGGAGTGGTTCCGGGTTTCGGGTTCCGGGTTTCGGGTTAGTGTTTACCTAAGACCACGACCTATAACCGGACCCGTTGCTATGACCAAAGACCACAGACATGTTCGTTTGCAATGAATTCAGTAAAAGTAATTTCCCCGTTCCCGAAAAATCCCTTACATTTGAAAAAAAAGCAATATGAAATTTTTCGAACACAATGAGTTCTTTATTGATGAAAAAGTACAGTTCATCAAGATGACAAATGAGTATAAGGTTTTCAGCAAAAGCGGGGAACAGATAGGCGCTGTAAAGCAAACGTTGAGCGGAGGCCAGACTGTATTACGGCTTTTACTTAACAAAGCTATGCTTCCGTTCACGCTTAATATCAACGACCAGAATGGCCAGACCCTGGTTGTAATCAAAAGAGGATGGACATGGTTCACTTCAAAGATCACTATTCTTGATAATACCGGACGTCTGATCGGAATAATCAAACAAAAGATACGTCTGTTCAAACCAACGTTTAAAATTCTGAACCCGGGCATGCAGGAAGTGGGAGTAATTACCGGCGACTGGAAAGCCTGGAATTTCGAAATTAAGGACAGCGTCGGTAACTCAATTGGCATTATCACTAAAAAATGGGCAGGCATTGCCAAAGAACTGTTTACCACAGCCGATAAATATATTGTAACTATAAAGCCGGAATTTACTCACGAGATGAATAAGATCATCATTCTTTCTGCAGCCATTACAATTGATATGGTGCTTAAGGAAAGCAAATAGAAAAACAATTTTGGGATAAACAAATGTAGGGGTTCAAAATTTTGAACCCCTACAAGAATCATATTATCCCAAAATTGTTTTTATTGGGACATGTATTTCGTACATCAGGGAGCATAAACCTTAAAGTTCTTGAAAGCGATCTTGTTTCCGGCAGAGAGAAAGACTCCTATCCTTCCTCTTGTCTGCATTTCTTCGGTGAACTTTGCAATTGAGGTTCCGTTAATAAAAAGCTCAACTGACGTTCCGATGGCGACAACTTTAAGTGTATTCGGGACTCCGGGTTTAATGCAGGGGAATGCTAATTTCGAAGACGCCTGCCCTTCGGAAAACTCATGCCATTGCATAGTGTCATTCTGTACAGTATAGAAAGCTGTCCTTCCGTCGCTCGTAACATTAAAGACATAATAGTCGTTATCCCAGGCCCTGAACACCAGCCCGTTGCCCTGAGTTGCTGGTCCGCCCTGGGCAATTACAGTTGCTTCAAGAACAAAGTCCTGGAAAATGGGATTGCCTGCTGAATAAACAGGCAGATCGTAATATCCGTTTGTATAGTCGAATATCAGAGAGTCGCCGGAAACTTTAAGTACAGGATCTCCGCTTGAATAATGTTTCAGTCCCATCTCTCCCATTTTTCCGAATTTAACAGATCCCCACTTTGGGTATCCTTCGGTATACGGGCAGGGATTTTTATCACATTCAAAACTATAATCTCCGTTCCGCCAGCACGACTTCCAGCTTGCCAGTTCGCCCTCTACAAGATATGAGCCGGCGCCGCTGAATACACCATTCAGCCACTCTCCTTCATATTCAGGTCCGTTGTCCCATTTATAAACTCCCCAGCCATCAATGCAGTCTCCTTCGGTACACTTTCCGAATCCCGGCAGTGTCTTCAGGTAGTTGTCATTATGTATCTTTGTCTGCATAAATATTTTTATCGTCGAACAGGCATCTTTATATCCGTAACCGCATGCATAATAATATCCGGTGATAGCCGCCTGGGTATTATTATGCATGCGGATACGGATATAAAGATGCCTGTTCGACGATAAAAATATTTATGCATACACACAACCAAACACACCCAACACA
>CAZEWB010000078.1:0-499 GCA_964515655.1 uncultured Bacteroidales bacterium | reverse complement strand
ATAATACCGACCTGGTACCAGATATCCCCGAGTTTTTTCTCAAGATCGTCCCTGCTTTTTTTATCAGGAGCAGAATTATATGCAAGATGGAAACTTGAGATAAGGTCAATGTAAGCATTATATGCTTCATCGGTCTTTTGCTGTTGATGCAATAATCTGGTCTTTGTATAACCCTCGTTGAAACTGGCCATGTCCTTATATTTGTATTCCTGGGAAACAAGGACATTGGAAGAAAATGCCATTAACAGAATGACAAGGATCAAAAATGATTTCATATATCTGGTTTTTTAGAATTTCCTATTCCGAAAAGTAAAAATACAAATTTTCCTCAATATTGATTATTGTTTGTCATAATGGTTTTTTTCTTATTTTTGAAAAAAATAAAATGAAAAAGTTTACAATTATTCTGACAGTTTTAATTGCAATGACAATTAAGACAAACGCGCAAATCCCTAATAATGGATTTGAGAATTGGACAGTTTGCATGATGCCTACTACT
>CAZEWB010000077.1:8684-10101 GCA_964515655.1 uncultured Bacteroidales bacterium | reverse complement strand
TGGGTTGGGTGTGTTTGGTTTTGGTTTTTTCATATTTTTTTCCTGTAAAAAATATGAAGTGGTCCAGAAAGATTCTGATAATCCGGATGGATTAAACATCGTTCTTATGAGAGCCATTCATTATGGCGACAGCATTGTTTTGCTCTGGTCCGATGATTCACCGGTAAGAGATGGATTTAAAATTTACCGTAAAAGCCAGCCCGATGGCTCGTTTTCACAAATTGCAGAAGTGGGAAAGAATACTTTCAGGTATGTCGATATCACCGTACAGGATACCGATTCCATGTTTTATTATGTGCAGGTATACAGCGACAATTTTTCGGCGAATTCGAATATCGTTGCCTCAAACCACTCCATGGTCGAACCGGGTAACCAGCCACCGGTTCCGGAATATATACTGTACGACGGACAATCCGGCAGTTACGCTATAGATTATACCGGAGAAAAAGATGTTTTTTCCTTCATTACCAGCCTGAGCGATGATTTTGATATCGAAATCAACAATTACTCTTCTTTAAACGACATCGCAGTGAAGATATGGGATTCTGCCGGCGTTTATCTCGGGATTTATAATAATACCGGACCGGGAGGCCACGAATATTTTTATGATGTTGGATATTCAGTCCCTTATATATTTGAAGTATATTCCTTCAATAACCAGACCGGCAGTTATTATATTTATGTTTATTAAAGTCTCTAAAAAATCAACTTCTATGAAAAAAACGATTGTATTTCTGTTGTTCAGTCTCGGTGCATTCCCTCTTATTACAGCGCAGGAAGTGTTATCTTTCAGGAGCCGGGGCGCCGGGGAAATTATTTATGATGACCTCGATCTGGCATACGACCCCGTTGAACTTTCATATCTCACTAAAACCAGACTATATACCAACCTGAGCAACCTCTCAGGCAACGATGAATCTATTCTTGCCAATCAGCCCGATAATGAATTTCTGCTGGGTGTATCAAGAAATAAGTTTCTCTCCGATAGGCTGTCATTATCCGGTTTATTCCGGTTTAACTTTTCAAAAACAGCCAATCCTGTTTCTCTCGACAGCGACATGGACGGTAATCCTGATGTCAGCGGGAACGGCTTCGTCAGTTCTGCAAATACGGTTTATCTCGACACCGACGGCGACGGGGTTTACGACACCAAACGAACCGTTGATAAAGAGGCGACAAATTTTACCGGCAATAATTACTGGTCGTTTATAATGAACGCCTCCTACAGAACGGATAATAAAATATGGGGATTGAAAGTAAGCAGCACGAAGAGCGGGGTGAAAACACCTGTTGCCGCAACCGACCTGGGAACAGGCAGCGATATTTTATCAGGCGCCATTACAGGCGACCCCGGTTTTACTCACCGGTTCACCAATTATTTGCTGATAGAGGATTACCTGAGCACCGAATGGAATGA
>CAZEWB010000077.1:0-8674 GCA_964515655.1 uncultured Bacteroidales bacterium | reverse complement strand
TGTGTTGGGTGTGTTTGGTGGTGGTTTGTAGTCACCGAATGGAATGAATCCGGTGACTACGATACCAAAGATGTTTACTCCGGAACTTCGGTTCAGCTCGCAATGCTGATGCCCGATTTTAAATCGTTTGAATTCAGAACAGACCTGACTTTCAGCCTCGTCAATAATACGCTAAGCACTGCCGACGATTATAAAGGGTATGTTCAGCATTATAACCAGGATGTTTCCAGTTATATGAATATGGTTGATGAACTCGATGTCTTTAAAAGGAGCCTGAAAGATAACGGCTTCGTCTCAGACCTGAGAATTTCCCTCAGAAAGAACCTGACAGAGCTTGCATCCGGAGAGAGAAAGAATCAGGGCTTCTGGATGGCGCAGGCGGACTTGTTTTATGGGAGGTACAATTATGAAAATTCTTCCGAATCCCATCTTACCTCTGTCCGGGGCTTCGTCGATGAGTATGGATTACTCTTCACGGACTATACGCAGAATATTGACACTTCATCGGCAATGGCTGATGAGGGTAAACGGCATGAAAAAGGTATGCTCCTGAGCGGAAGGCTCAATTATCCCCTTTCCGAAAAAATATTTTTCGGTATCGGCGCTGACATTAACATTTCGTCCAATAAAAGAACGACCGCCTATTCTGATTCCGCATCTATGCGTGAAATATATATTGAATACGACGCTACGTCTGCGAATGACTTTCACCTGCAGAGCCAGATGCTGAGCCGGTACGATAACCATTATGATATTTCGACAGTGCGGTCTGTGCTTCCTGTCGGTTTTGAATACAAAATCGGGAAAAACAATAAATGGGCAGCACGTATCGGCGCTGTTTATACATACACTTATCAGACCATCCGGGATGTTCGGCAATTTACCGAAGGAAGTCCTTATTCCTGTATCACCACTTATGATAATACCCAGGTGGATGTGGTTCTGGAAGACATGAAAACAAATTCAACGAGTAAAGAATCTGTTACCGTAACAAATACAGAACTGTTTACTTACGGGCTTGGATTTAATCCCAACGAAAATTTACAAATTGATGTGATGGGTTTTTTCGGCACCGGCAATGCCAGTTTCATTGAAACTGATTACTACAGGAGTTTATTATTATCCTTTACCCTGAAATTTTAGGCAGCGCTGTTCTTTGTTTTTTCAGAACATTTTCTTTCAAAGGGGCAACTATTCCGAAATGTTTTAATGATATTATATTATTTATTTATGATTAATTTTTATATATTTGTATATTAAATAATGAGAATTATGAAATGCTTTATTATTCTTGCATTAATATTTCTGAGCAGATTAAGCATAAGCAATGCTCAGAATACAGCTTTATGTACATCAGCAGATCCTTTCTGCAGCGGGGTGGTATACAACTTTCCGATGAATATTAATACAAGTTCTGAACTGGGCCCAAACTATGCCTGTCTTTGTTCACAACCTAACCCGATTTGGTATTTTGCAAGAATTGGCCAGTCGGGAGACATTACAATAAACATTCAGTCGCCTATAGGGAATGATGTGGACTTTGTTTGCTGGGGGCCATACAGTAACCCTGTTTTCCCGTGTCTGAACCAGCTTACTTCAGCTTGCACTGGTTGTGCGAGCGGAGGTTGTCCCAATAATACCTCCAATCCCACATTTTATCCGTCAGGAAATGTGGTGGATTGCAGTTATGATCCAAGTTATAATGAGACAGTGCATATAAACAATACTATTGCTGGTGAATATTATATGCTTGTAATTACCAACTACAGCAATCAACCCGGTGATATTACATTTTCCCAGGTTAATCTCGGATTACCAGGTGCCGGCACAACAGACTGTTCTTTCATACAAAACCATTATCTAGATGGAACAGTATATTGGGATGTTAATGAGAACAATATTAAGGATGCAACCGAACAGGGAATTCAGGGGGCTATAGTATATATAAATGGTTGTTTTGGAGCAATGACACAAAACGACGGAAGTTATACATTGTATACATGTGATACCAATGATGTAATATTGATTTCATTGCCTTCGTCTTTTCTTGTTAACACAGTTATTCCTTATCAGTACCAGATATCCTCTTCTCAGTCAGTTTATGATTTTGCGGTTACGCTTTTGCCAAATCCCGAATTGTCGGTTAACCTTGCGCATTACGGGCCTGTCACTGTAAACAGTAATTCTTATTATTTAATTGATATTGATAACATGGGAGGAGATTTTGCAACAGGAACCTACCAGCTGTTACTCGATTCGGGACTTACATTCCTTTCGTCATCAATATCTTATACGTCAGTTAGTGGAAACCTTTACGAATGGGTGTTTACAGACCTTCCGCCCTTAGGTTCATTAGGTAATACGATTAACGTCATAAGCGATTCTATGCTTGCAAATCATACTATACTAACAAGTAGCGCTTATGTGCAGACAGGTTCTGTTGAATCTTTTTATACAAATAATGCAGACACTACTTCATACGAGGTCCTTGTTTCGTATGATCCGAACTATATTGAGAGTTGCCCTAAAGACACTCTTAATCAGGCTTTTGTCAGCAACAGCGAATTCATTGAATATACCATTCATTTTCAGAATACAGGAAGCGCTCCTGCAAACAGGGTCAGGATTCTTAACCAATTAAGTCAGAACTTGATTAAAACCAGTTTTGAAATACTCGAAAGCAGTCATCCATACAGCATGATCTACAACCAAAACGGGTCACTGGAATTCCTTTTCAATGATATTAACCTGCCCGATTCTTCGGCTAGTGAAGCAGGAAGCCATGGTTTTGTAAAATACAGGATACGTTGTACCCCTAACCTGCAGTCAGGAGAACATATTTACAATACTGCAGATATTTACTTTGACTTTAATCTTCCTGTTATTACAAATACAAATGATAATTTACTATACGATGGTCATGTCAGGGTTTCAGCTACTGAAAGGAACAAAATATTGATATATCCGGTTCCTTCGGGCGATTACGTTAATGTTCTTTATCCGGATGTTAGTTCGGGTTATATTTTGGAGGTTTGTACACCAGGGGGAACAACAGTAACTAAATCATTTTACACTACTGCAAAAGCTGTGATAAATGTTACTGGTTATGAAAAAGGTCTATACATTATTAAAATTAATGACGGAGAAAAAATAATGTATGGAAAAGTGGTAGTTAACTGACCATCTCTTTATCGGTCAGCAACTGCGCTATCTGCACCGCATTTGTCGCAGCGCCTTTCCTTAAGTTGTCTGCCACTATCCATAGATTTAGCCCGTTGGGCAAAGTGTTGTCGCGGCGGATTCGGCCGACAAAGACTTCGTTTTTATTACATGCAAACAAAGGTGTGGGATACAGGTTTTCCGAAGGATCGTCCTGCACAACAATTCCGGGTGAAGAAGCAAGGATCTTTTTAACTTCAGTTATTTCAAAAGGCTTTTCGAATTCTATGTTCAATGCTTCAGAGTGACCTCCTAAAACCGGCACCCTCACTACCGTTGGGGATATTAGCATTTCAGGTTCGTGCATTATCTTGCGGGTTTCGTCAATAAGTTTCTGCTCCTCTGTTGTGTAGCCGTCAGGCAGAAAGGTTCCACCGTGAGGAAAACAATTCAGGTCAATTGTATGAGGATAAACTTTTATGCATTGCTTTCCCTTTCTTTCGGCCTCTAATTGCTCAATTGCTTTTTGCCCTGTACCTGTAACCGACTGATAAGTGGAAACAACAATCCTTTTTATTTTAAAAGCTTTGTGCAGCGGCTGAAGTACTACTACCATCTGAATTGTAGAGCAGTTGGGATTAGAGATTATATACTTTTCCCTGCTGATATCACCGGGGTTTACTTCCGGAACTACCAGTGGTATTTCATTGTTCATCCTCCAGCAACTGGAATTGTCTATCACGTAACATTTTTCTGCCGCAAAGCGCGGAGCCCATTCCTTCGAAACTGCTGTGCCTGCCGAAAACAGGGCGATCTGTGGTTTTGCCTTTAATGCCTCTTCAACAGTAATGACCTTGTATTCTTTGTTCTTAAAACGAATCATTTTCCCTGCAGACGAAGGTGATGCTGCCGGTAATAGTTCGGTAACATGGAAATTTAACTCTTCCAGAACTTTAAGGAAAGTTCCTCCTACCAGACCTGTAACGCCTATTATTGCTATTTTCATATGCTTAAATTTTACATATACTACATGTGTCTTTTAGCCGCAGATTTCGCAGATTTACACAGATATTTTTTTGTTCAATCTGTGTAATCTGTGTAATCTGTGGCAAATCCAGACGCATAATTATGATCTTACAAAATGAGGCATACCGGCAGGAAGCACAATGCTTATCTCCACCAGCCCGGCAACTTTTCCTTTATTGAACCACGGCGCCTGATGTATGAGTTTTTTCACGCCTTTTTTTTCGATAGTGTAAGTGTTTGAACTGCCGTTTGCAATGATTTCCTTTATCTTTTTCTGCGATTTTCCGGAATGACAATCGTAAAGATTTTTTCCTATAAGGTTTTTACCACCGTCATCTGCAAATGTTTCCTGTGATTTATTGTTCATGTAAATAATAACACCTTCTTTGTCGCAAACGGTCACTGCAAAGGGATATTCGTCCCAGACTTGGTTCAACTTATAAGGCATATTCCGAAAGTGATTGACGGTTTATTTGCCCATCTTAAGGATCTTGAACTCAACGCGGCGGTTCATTGCACGGCCTTCTTCGTCGTTGTTGAACGCCACAGGACGGGACATCCCGTAACCCATAACCGATAAACGTGTTTTGTCAACGCCCTTTGAATTCAGGTAGTCTGATACCGCCTGTGCTCGGTTCTGTGAAAGTTTCTGGTTGAAACCTTCTGAGCCTACGTTGTCGGTGTGGCCGCTTACTTCGATAGTTACAGTGGTGTTGCTGTTCAGGAATTCGGCAGTACGGTTAAGTTCGGGGAAAGATTCGGGCAGCAGGGTGGATTTCCCGAATTCAAAGAAGATGTTGTTAAGCCTTACGACCTGGCCAACTTCAATGGGAGCCAGACGAAGCATTTCATCTTCAATTTCGGTATATTCCGAGATATCGGAAAGGTCAATGTTCTTGTTTACATCGAAAAACCCAAGGCCGATAGCACGGAATCCGTATTTTTTACCTGCGGGAAGAATTATCTTGAATTCACCGGTATTCGGGTCGGTACGTGCGATTGCAACTTCGCCTCCTCCGGGCAGTTCTTCAACGATGATACGTGCGTCGATGGGCTGGTTGGTCTTGTCGTTTACAACACGGCCGCTTATAAGTACAACAGGTTTTGGTTTTGCCTTCTGGGGAAGTTTTATGCGGAAAATATCGCCCTTCCCAAGTGAGTTGTTGGTTGAAGAAAGATAAGCAAATTCTCCGGATGCAGGAATGTTGTATTTGGTATCGGTTTCGGGACTGTTGAGCATCGGGCCGAGGTTGAGGGGTTCTGTCCAGTTCGTCCAGGTATCGTCAAGGCGTGTAGTTACAAAAATATCTTCTTTACCATAACCGGCATGACCGGCCGAAGAGAAGTAAAATGTAACACCGTCGGCTGCGAGGAAAGGACTATAATCGTTCACGTATGTGTTAATTGTCTGGCCGAGGTTTATCGGCTTCGACCAGCGGTTGTCGCCCTTGCGGAAGCTGACATAAAGGTCAAGTTCACCATACGAATCGCTCATTTCAATGGCCATAAGCAGGAAACGCCCGTCATTCGACAGGTAGTAGTTGGCATACTGGTTCAGGTTGATAAAATTATCTATAACCTGTTTTTCAGGCAAAGCCCATCCCTGTTTGGTTTTATAAGTGAGTGAAACACCGGGGACGACCGTGCCGTCCTTGTTGTAAACGTTGCCAAGAAGCAGGGAGTTGCCATCGGGTGTTATGGCCTGAACGAAGTTATTATACTTGTTGTTGAGCGGAGGTCCGATGTTTTTAACAGGATTCCATTTGCCCTGTTCGTTAAGTTTGGAATACCAGACATCATCTTCATCATTGAATCCGCCTGCATTTTCGGGATGTTTTTTCCTATCCACAAAGATGGTCTTGCCATCGGGCGATATCATAGGGGCCTGTTCGTCGTATATAGAGTTGATGTTCTCGCCCAGGTTTTCGGGTTTGTTGTTAAAAACAAGGCTTGGAATAACATTGATGCCGAAATATACAGAATCTTTACTTTCGGTAATACCTATTGCATCGATCTGGTTGGATCCGATAACAGTTATAGGGTCGAGTTTTACTTCAACTTCCTTGACATAGAAAGATGTCGGTTCAGGAAGGATCACATGAAAAAGGCGTGTTTTCTTGTTTACAGTACGTGCAACTCCATCGTAAATCACCTGCTTTTCGCCGTTTGTCCCGTAAATGATGATCTGTGTAATAGCGCCGGGATTAAAACTTTCGGCCACAACAACTTGCTGAATTATTGCAGGAGAACTGTAACCAACTCTTACAAAAGCGGCCTTATCTGCTTCGTTCCCGTCTTTTTCTTTGCACGACCATGCAGTGTATTGATTTCCGCCTGTGGGATATGCGTTGGGGCGACCCAGTGTCTGAACTGCACCGTGTTCAATTTTGCTGTACTGGCTTGAAAAACCGACAACCTTATCTGCCCAGAAAATCTTTATATTCTTATCTCTTCCGGAAGCCTGAATAGAGTCTTTTATCAAAGCAGCCTGCCATTTAACGAAGTTACTGTCGAGGGCTGTTTTATTGGTCTGGTTAACGACTTCCACATCAGTCTGCGCTTTCAGTACGAAAGAACCGGCGACCAGGATTAATACTAAAAAAAGACTTTTCATAGAGAGTCCCGTTAAATTAATTTTGCGTCAAAAATAACAAAAATAATAGTTAAAAAGCAAAAATACATTTATTTTCATTTACAACAATAAAATTATTAACTTTGCGCGCCTTTTTGCGGATGTGTTGTAATTGGTAGCCAAGCCAGACTTAGGATCTGGTGCCGTAAGGCGTGGGGGTTCGAGTCCCTTCATCCGCACATCAGCCGGGAGGCTGTTTTTTATTAATATTTCATGCAATGGAAATCACACTTAACAAAACAGACGAGCTTAATGGTATTATTGAAATGAAGATCGCCGAAAGCGATTATGCCGAAAAGGTCGACAAGAGCATGCGCGAATTGCGCAGAACCGTCAATATGAACGGTTTCCGCAAAGGTAATGCACCTATGGGATTAGTGAAGAAAATGTACGGAACGGCGGTCTTTGTAGATGAACTCAACAAACTTGTCTCCGATTCGCTAATGGCTTATATTAACGAAAACAAACTGGATATACTTGGCGAACCCATGCCTTCGGAAACCAACGAAAAGATGGAACTATCGGATAAAAAGAGCTTTGAATTCAAATTCGACGTTGCTTTCCGACCCGCAATAAATATAGCATTCGATAAAAGCGATAAGGTGACATTATACGAGATCAAAGTAGACGAAGAAGAGATCAACATGCACAAAAAGTATTACCTGAAGCGCTATGGTAAGTACGTGGAAGCAGATATCTCAGACGATACTTCTATCTTTTCTGTCGATGTAAACGGCTGTGATGAAAACGGCAACATTATCGAAGGGACTTTGTCGTTGCAGGATATTCATGCTCCTTTCTACCGCTTTTCGGCTACAGCACAGGAAAAGATAAAAATCCTCAAAGTGGGTGATTCTTTCTTCATGAAATCAGAAGAAGTCAGCACGCAGGAACGTGACCTGCTGTATATGCTTAACCTGACCGAAAAAGACAAGGGAAAACTTCCCGTATGGATGCACTTCAGTTTAAAACTTATTAAAAACCTTTTGCCGGCAGAGGTCAATGCTGAATTCTTCGAAGCAGCTTTCGGTAAGGATACAGTGAAGACGGAAGATGAATTCACGCAAAAGATAGTTGAAGATATTCAGAAGTCGAACCACGAAATGACCGGCCAGAGACTGAAATCCGAAGCCCGCAAATGGGTTCTCAATAAAACCGGGCTGAAACTTCCGGATGAATTCCTGAAAAGATGGATACTGCAGCAGGATAAGAACAAGAGCAAGACCCGCGAAGAAATCGACAAGGAATATCCGCTTTTTGTTGAAGACCTTAAATGGCATCTTATAAGCCAGCAGATAATCAGAAGCAATAATCTTGAAGCCGGTAATGAAGATTACACCGAGGCTGCCCGCAAACAGGCCCGCTTGTTCTATGCACAATACGGAATGCCCGATATCGGCGATGAGCATCTTACCGACATCGTTGATAAAATTCTGAAAGACGAAAAGCAGAAAGATAAACTTACCGAATTGATACTGGATGATAAGGTCTTTGAATTTTTGAAAGAAAATTTGAACATCGAAACAAAAAAAGTTAACTTTGAAGAATACAAAAAATTAAATCAGAATAACGATGAAAAACCAGAATGATTTCAGGAAATTTGCCATTCATACCAGAGGTATAAGCAGTAACAGACTGGACAGTTATACAAAGAAGATAGCAAGCGGATATATTTCACCGACTATCATAGAGGAACGCCAGCTGAATGTTGCCCAGATGGACGTATTCTCCCGCCTTATGATGGACCGTATTATTTTCCTTGGCGTTGCCATCGACGATACCGTTGCCAACATTATTCAGGCACAGTTACTTTTCCTTGACTCGAACGATTCATCCAAGGATATACAAAATTATTTC
>CAZEWB010000076.1:0-10148 GCA_964515655.1 uncultured Bacteroidales bacterium | reverse complement strand
GTGTTGGGTGTGTTTGGTGTGGTGTTACAACCGTTATAGGTTGCCTCGGCACAGACGGAATGACCCGCAGTGTTGAATCAGTACTGATGAAAGCAAAAGGACTTCGCGCCGAGGGCGTTTCAGCATGGATATACACCGGCTCATATCAGATTCCCACACCAACCATTACAGGTGATGTAGGAAAAGATATCGCTATGATCGACGAAGTTATCGGCGTTGGTGAGATCGCCCTCTCCGACCACCGTTCATCATGGCCGAATACCGACGAACTGCTCCGTCTTACCGAACATGCACGCGTTGGTGGTATGCTTGGAGGTAAAGCAGGTATAGTTAACATACACCTCGGCGACCAGGAATCCGATCCTTTCCAGCCGTTATACGACGTCATTGAGCGCAGCCAGAAGATGCTCAAACTAACTCAGTTCATCCCCACACATTGCAACCGCAACGACTACACTCTGGAGTTTGCAAAGAACTACGGCAAAAAAGGCGGATTTGTGGACATCACTACCAGTTCGTATCCATACTTTCCCGAATACGAAGTGAAACCTTCAAAATGTATAAACATACTTCTTCAGGCTGGTGTTCCGCTGGAGAACATAACCTTTACATCTGATGCATGCGGTTCACTTCCCGGTTTCGATGAAAAAGGCAATCTGGTAAAACTCGAAACAGGAAAGCCCGATGCAAGTTTCCGCGAACTCATGGATGCTGTACGTGATGAAAAAGTGCCATTAGAAAATGCACTCAAAGTACTCACAAGTAACCCGGCAGATATCCTCAAACTTAAAAACAAAGGCCGCATAGAAGTAGGCAAAGATGCCGACATGGTCCTGATCAATAATGATAAGATCTACCACGTTGTTGCATTGGGTCAGTTCATGATGAAGGACGGCAAGGTCGTTAAAAAAGGAAGCTACGAAAGATAATTCAGAGCGAGAAGCAGAACGAGAACGAGGAAATGTTAGGAAGCTTACGCCAGAGGTGACGGGAAAACAGAATGAGAATGAGAGCGGAGAATGAGGAATTGTGGAAGTTGCTTACGCCAGAGGTGACGGAAGTGGGCAGTAGGCGGTCTGCAGTTGGCAGTCTGCAATTGACAGTCGGCAATTGGCAGTCGGCAATTGGCAGTAGGCAATTGGCAGTAGGCAATGCCAACCGCCCGTACACAACTCCACTTCCGTCTTCCGATTTCTGCCTTCCGTCACTTTTTTTAAAGGATGCGAATGAAGAAAATGTAAGAGTTTAAGATTGACGAAAACCAAAACCAGTCCCGCAGCCATGACAAAAGACCACGACAAGTATTTGTATAAACTTTCTGAAAAAGCACTTTAAATCCGGGGTGCTTTTTTTTTGATATAAATTGCTTTTCGGGATTTTGAGTTTTGTATATTTGCTTTATTATTACTCAGCCCATGAAAAAACAGAAAAAGAAAAGCCACGACAGCAGTTCATCTCTAAAAGCATTCACCTGTAATCAATGCGGAGCAACATTATCCTGCCCGTCCGGAGAAGGATCGGTGATATGCGAAAGTTGCGGTTTAGAACAACAAATAGATACAGAAAGCAGTCCGGCGGATGAGAAAGATTACCTTAAATTTCTCGGCACAAAGCAAGCTCATGCTCCCAAACTTCAGCTGAATTCCCAGGAATGCCGTTCCTGCGGAGCAATAATAAATTTCGCCAGTGATCAGGTCTCGGAAAAATGTGCATTCTGCGGTGTCAGTTATGGTGTAAGGGGAGGCAGCACATCATCGGGATTAAAGCCCGAATTGATAGTTCCTTTTAAACTCGGGCAGAAAGAAATGGAACCATTATTCCGTAAATGGATGCGCTGGCGTATATGGGCGCCGGGAGATCTGAGAAAGCTTGCCGGTCACGACCCCTTCCAGGCAGTTTATCTCCCATTCTGGAGATTCAATGCAGAAACCATTTCTGATTACTCCGGAGAATACAGTTATGGTTCCGAGAACCTGAAATGGGTTGCCAAATCAGGAACTTTGGAATATTCATTCGAAGACCTTCTTATTCCCGATTCCCGCGAAGATCTTAATCCATACCTGGCAAAAGCTGCAAAAGAATGTCTTGGGGCTCTTGTTCCTTTCAATGATAATTATATGACGGATCTCCGGGTCTTTATGTATAAAAAAGGTCTTCAGAAATCGTACCGTGAAGCCAAAGACAAAATGGAGGAAGACCTCGAATACTTTGTTAAAAGGCACATGGGCGGCTCGAATCACAGGGAAATGAAAAGACAGACCAAATTCAGCAACATTACTTTTTCATACGTGCTGATGCCATTTTATATCAGTACTATGAATTACAAAGACGAGGCCTATACATTCGTAATAAACGGGCATAATGGCAAAGTCAAAGGCGATTCACCTACAAGCAGGGTGAAAATCGGTATAGCTACTATTTTGGGTATGGTATCGTTCTTTGCAATTATAGCGCTTTTCGACAAATATCCGTGGATACTGATCCTGCTCATACCTTTCTTAATACTACTTATTACAAGTATGCGGAAAAAGGGAGAAAAGATCTGACATAACAGGTGTAACGATTTTTTTCAAACTTTCTGAAAAGCATTTTACCGACTTCCAATGTTCCGACATTCCATCGCCTAGTCGTAAAAAAATAATTTTTTTGTTTTGTCCGGATTTCTTACTTTTGGGTTAATAAAAAATTCAGCGTATGAAAAAGATAATCCTTTTTGCCGTTGTTTTTATTTTCGTAACCGGCGCAAATTCCCAAAATGATAATTTTGTCTATTACGGTGTCCACTGGGAGAAGAATTTTACCATTAACAGCCGTCTGGGCTGGGTAAATACCGATGGCGGATATCTCTTCTGCGACATTGCCCTTCCCACGCTCATTGCAGGCGTTTGTGGCTGGCATGATTTTAAAAATGTTCCCGGCGGTTCTTTCCGCTTTTTCAGTATGAGGGGAAGCGGGCGGATCATCCCCCTGAATAACGGGCTGATCGGTTTAGATATATCCGGAGATATGATGAATGTGTACCATCACTGCGATTCCGTTTGCCCTGACTCAGTCGGGCCCACTTTTGTTTTCCCCTTTCACTTCGGCCCTTCAATTGTAAAATCTTTTGGCGACCGGCTGAATATGGTCACCTGTATCACATGGGGCTGGGCGCTTTCCGAATCACGCGAAGGCGACCCCGTTGTTGTACACAAACGCATTGGCATAGATTCCTACTGGCATTATTTCCTTTCTGATTATTTCCTGTTTTACTCAGGGATTGGTTACGGTTATTATCCCAAAGGCCTACCCACAACATACCCGCGCAACAAGGCTTTCGGCGGGCTGCTCCTGACGATAGGGATCGCGTTCTGATACTTTCATAGTAATGGTCTTGGTTGTAGGTCTTGGCTGCGGGTCAGGTCTGTGGTCATGGTCATGGTTAGGCTGCTGGCGCTATAGGATGGTAGCGATGTGCGACTTTCTGCGAATCTGCGGCTGTAATAGTTTCTGTTTACCAAAGACCACGACAAAATACCATACCCGCAGCCACGACCAAAAACCACGACAAATACCTGTTATAAACTTTCTGAAAAAGCATCTTTTGGCACTGTTGCTTAGTCCTTCATTATTTATTACTTTTACTTTGTAAATTTGAATAATATGGCATTAACTATTTCCCGTCTGGCATCAGGCATTGCAGTATTTTGCATCATCATGCTTGCCTCATGCGAACAGGCAAAAGAGATCAAAACTGTTTCAACCATCGACAGTGTAAGGCAGGCTCAGGTAAAAGAAATACTGATGAGTTCGATGAAAAGAGACCATTGCGACTGGGGCTGTGCTGTCCTTATGAAAACTGAAACAGGTGAAATAGTTGCCAATGTTAATTTATCTGGAGACAAAGCAGGAAAGAATTTTTCGGAATTATACGATTTTGCAATTTTAAAGCAGATCGTTCCGGGACATATGTTCACACTTGCCTCTTTAATGGCTGGCTTCGAAGATGGTCTTTTTACACCTGATGATATGGTTGAAACAGGTAAAGGCTCATGCAAATTCTCTGATATAGAAATGAAAGATAACTGTGAAGACGGATTTGGAAATATTCCCATCGGCAAGGCTTTTACATACGGCTCCAACATCGGAGTCTCGAAAGCCATCTTCAATTCATACAACGACGACCAGCAGGGCTTTATCGACCAGTTGAGAAAATTTAAACTTGACATGCTTCTGGGTGTTGACAGTGTTGAACCGGTTCCTTATTTCAATCTTCCTGAATCATTCACATGGAGCGCTGTTGCCCTGCCATTGCTTGCTATAGGCTACGAGTGCAAGATGACACCGCTGCAGATAATGGGATTCTACAACTCAATAGCAACAGGAAAAAGAATAAGACCGGTTACAGAAAAGAACGATACCATAAAAATTCCTGTCGTGCTGGATGAAGCGCTTTATTCCACCGCCACTCTCAAATACGCACGGCAACTCTTAGACAACACTACCGAAAGTCATTTGAAGAACGCTATGGGATCGATAAAGATCTCCGGCCATTCATCTGTTGTTATTAATCCCGGCGACAAGAAAAGTTTCACACAGATCGCCTGCGCATACTTTCCCACAGATAAACCGGAATACACCTGCATAGTTGTTATGAATAATTACAATCCCGAATATTCTTTCAATGCAGTTATCGCTTTAAGAGATATCATCGGGAGTATCTATTGCAATTTCGACAAGAATATTCCAAAGGAACAGCAGCCATATGAGGATAGTGTTGTTGAAGTAACAAAATGATAAAATTGGTCATATGTCATAGCAGCGGGTCTGGTTTAAGGTCATGGTCTTTGGTAAAAGCAATCGTGTCGGAGCATAGGCGTTAGGAATGATGTATAATTGAGAATTAAAAAAAATCAGCCGTGCTTCGACACGACCTTTTTACTTCTACAAAATTAATTCTTACATTCTGGTCGGCTCAGCATGACTGATTTTTTTGCGCGTGCGTTGGCGTGCTGAGCCGGACGTCTTGATTGCTTTTGTTTTCATGAACTATAATGTCCGTGTCGAAGCATGTGCGGGGGAAAAACAGAGTGAGAAAGAGAGCGAGAGCGAAAAATGTGACGTTTGTGAAACAGTAAAAACAATAAAAAAAAGTTGATACATTTGCATAACATATAAAAAATGAAAGGAGTGATCATGAAGAGTATAAGCAAAAACCTTATATGCGCCTTCGCATGCCTTTGCATCTTCTCATTTTCAGGATATGCCCAGGGACCACAGATAAGCGTCGATTCGCTCAGGAACTTAATACTGAAAACAGACTCGGCAAAAGGTATAATAAGAGTTGAACAGATCCTTGAAAATTATCAGTTCCCTACCGAAGATGACTATTATTCCATACTAACCTTATATGAGATCCGTAAGACCAATTTATACGAAAAAGCAGGACTTCTGTACATCAGCGAAGCAAATGCCAAGGTGAAACTTATGGAATTTGTTAACCAGACTTACAAACAAACTTTCCCCGACTCCCTTCTCAGCATTTACGTTCTTTCAAGGATCATTGACGACGCCAGGAATAATAACAACCATTTCTCAATAGATGCACAGTCCGTAATCGCTTCGGAATATCTTCTCGATTATCTTATAAAGTACACATACGACAAGGAGGCAAAGGCCCTGTTTTCGCAGATGCAACTGCTCCTTTCGAAATCAGGCTCCGATTATTACAAAGCCGTCGGCTGCACCGAACTCATGAACTCGCTAAAAGCAATACGCGAAAAGGTTGAAAAGATGAAGGGGGTGAGGAAGTAAGTATACCTGGACGCTGTCCGCATTGCAATTCAAAAGAAAATTAAAAAAGAACAATATATGAATAAAACCAAATTCACTCCTTCACAGGAAAAATATACGACGACAAATCAAAATTGTCTGATAATGCACTGCTGGGGATCGTCAACAGCGAGGGAAAATATGTTAAGGACGTTATTTCAATTTCAAAACTGATATTAGCCGAAAGGGGTTTGTTTACTCCGGAAGTTATTGATGAACTTATTAATGATAAAAATGAAAAGACCGAGGAAATAAAAAGGACTTGGTTTAATGTTGACGGACCGCCTTACGACAGAAAATTCAGCGGCAACTCAACTACTGCAATGATCTTAACTTTTATCATAGCTGTTTTATACGCTCTTGCGCCCCGAAACGACAGCGGTATTCAGCTGGCAATTTTAGTTGCAATGATAATAGTTTCAGCATGGGCTGCGGTTATTGCAGGCAGATACCTTAAGATGATCGGCCAGAGTCAGGCTCTGGCAGTTATATGCTTCCTTTTCCCCTTTATCGGTCTCCTTATTGTCAGGTATCTTGGTTACAGTTTTATAAGACCTGAAGTAAAGGTAATATACGGCAAGGCTGTTGAATATTTTAATTACCGGTCGAAACAAATAAAAGATGATGAAAAACTGACCGAAGAAGAAAAACAGGACAATCTTAAAGACGAGATAAACAAAAAACTTAATGAAAAGGTCATTGACTTCCTTCTCTGGATCGAAAACGACGGCAGCGAGTTAAGAACACAAGAAGAGATCAATACAAAACTCAATTCGCTTATTGCAGAATACGAGCACGAGGCCGAACCCCTGCCGATAATTGATATTAATTTCAAAATGGATCAACCCGAAGTTGAACCTGAACCGGAAATTAAAGAAGAAACGTCGTCAGTCTGCCCTGCCTGCGGATACTCAGTTTCACAGGAAGATAAAGAATGTCCTGATTGCGGGATAACACTTTCGTGAACTTCTTGTTTCGCCACTAAAACACTAATGTCGGTTTATTTAAAGTGTCGGAAGTCAGGAGCACGAAGCGCGAAGTTGAGGGGGGCATGAGTCTGTGCATGGGTTTATCAATCCCACACTCAGAACCTGCAACCCACGCGACTTCGTGCTTCCGACTTCGTGCTTCCCACACTTTAATAACACATAGGAATCTAATAATATTGGACTATTATGAAGAGAAGTTTGGAATTATATCTGGCGGAATCTATACTTTAATGCCTACTTTCCGCCAATTATAAAATCATTCAATCTCTCTGAAAAGCACCTCCAGCGCGAGGTCGTTATCGATCAGCCCTGTGCTGTGCAGGTTTTTCTTTACGCCGAAACTACTGATAAAAGTAAGCATAACACTCTTTGAGGTTCCTGTCTGCTTTATAAATCCGTTTATTTTGTTTCTGAGTTCGGAAGCGTAAGATTTATCAATCACATATTCGCCGGAGGTATATTTAATTTCACAAATATTTATCACTCCATCCTGCCGGTCTATTAATAAATCAATCTGAAAACCCTTGTTGCTTTTACCACCCCTGAAAATGAAGCCCGATTCTTCAGAATATACACCGCTTATTCCCAGTGCTTGTTTAATACCTTCGGAGTGCTTCAGGCATAAGTTTTCGAAAGCAAATCCCGCCCAGGTTTTCCAGGAAGGACCCTGGCTCAGCTTTTGCCAGGTATTAACGGAGGGCTTTGTCTGCTTTTCTATATAGCGGAGATAAAACAGAGAATACTCATCCGTAAGGCGGTAAAGCGACTCTTTTTTCTTTTTATCAAACGGTTGATATACCGAAATAAAGCCGGATTCCTTTAATTCCAAAAGAATGCGGGTAAGACTTCCTCCGTCCGGCAGCCTGCTGATTGAAAGAATTTCACTTCTTGTAAGCCCTTTTAATCTGGAGGCCAATGCCCTGATGACGAGGATGTGCTTGTCTGCTTTCTCAAATAATGCCTGATAAAGTTTTGAAAACTCATTATACAGTAAGCTGTCTTTCCGGAAACAAATACGATCAATATTCTGTGCTGCGCTGAAACCGGGCTTTACTTCCTTCAGATAATGCGGAATTCCTCCCAATACCATATATAACATACTGACCTGGTAGTTATCCAGGTTTACTTTCCGGCTCTTTAAATACTGTTTCGTTTCCGATAAAGAGAAAGGCGCCAGGTTGATGATTTTTGTCACACGATTATGCAATCCTCCTTTATGGTGGATCACTTTATTTATCATCCATGACGCCGAAGACCCGCATATAACCACCAGGACATTCTGTTTTACAACCCAGGTATTCCAGAAGTGATCCAATGCCGATAAAAAGCCGGATTTACGCGATGCCAGCCAGGGTAGTTCGTCAAAAAATAGTACATGTTTCTTTCCCGGAGACTGTTTTTTTTCAAGCACAGATGCCAGTTGCCGGAAAGCATCCATCCAGTTACCCGGAACTTCGGATTTCCTATGCGCTCCGGGGATCTTTGCCAGCTGGAAGGAAAAATCCTGCAATTGCTCTTTCAGGGGAGCATTCAGGATTCCTGTTATTTCAAATTGCAGAGTCTTCCTGTAAACCGACCTGACAAGAAATGTTTTTCCCACTCTTCTTCGCCCTATGACAGCCAGCATTTCTGCCTCGTCAGAGGCCATAAGTTCCTGCATAATTGCAATTTCAGTCTTTCTTCCTATTACATTTATTTCCATATCTGCAAATTTATATTTGGCGGAATGTGGTCAAATTTATATAGATTCCGCCAAATATAAAAATATTTTGTATTTATTTTTCAAAATGTTTTGCTGTTTAATTTTTTTTTATTACTTTTGCCACTGAAAATATCGGAAGGAATTATTACAGGGGGCGGAAAGTCCCCTGTTTTATTAAAATATGGCTCTGAAAGAAAATATAGCAAGTTGGCTGCAGGAACATGCCGGAAGCATGGGATTCTTTCACATTGAAACTGAAATTTCATCGCGGAAAGTTATCTCTGTGTTTGTCGACAGCATGAAGGGCATTACCATAAGCGACTGCTCGGTAATAAGCCGTCAATTATCTGACGATCTTGGCACACAGCTTAACGGGTTTTCACTTGTTGTGTCCTCTGCAGGCCTCGACCGCCCTCTTGTTCACAGGCAGCAGTTCGTTAAAAACGAAGGCAAAGATGTTACGGTGATACTAAAGGATGGCCATACGCTCAAAGGCAGACTCATTTCCTCGTCCGATGAAAGTATTGCCCTTACAATTCCATCTGCTTTCAAAAAGGACAGTCCTAAAGACATTACAGTTCATTTCACTGAAATAAAAGAAGTTAAACCGGTTATTTCGTTCAAATAAAAAAAGTATGAAGAATATCAGACTCATTGAATCATTCCTGGAGTTCAAGGAAGAAAAGAAAATAGACAGGGCTACTATGATGCGTATCATGGAAGATGTTTTTAAACAAACTCTTTCGAAACTTCATGGCGAAACCAATAATTTCGATATTATTATAAATGTCGACAAAGGCGACCTTGAGATTTTCCACAACCGTGTTGTTGTAGATGATGCCGAGATCACCGACCCGATAGCCCAGATATCACTGACCGATGCTCACAAGATCGACCCTGATTTCGAAGTCGGCGAAGATGTTACTCAGGAAATTGAATTCGAAAGTTTTGGTCGCCGCGCTATTCTCTCGTTACGCCAGAACCTTCAGGCAAAGATCCAGGAAATTGAAAAGGGCATGGTATTTTCGAAGTACAAGGAAAGGATCGGTGAAATTGTTACCGCAGAAGTTTACCAGGTATGGAAAAAAGAGATACTCCTTCTGGATGATGATGGTATAGAGCTTATCCTTCCTAAAGACCAGCAGATCCCCGGCGATTTCTTCCGCAAGGGCGAAACTTTACGTGCTTGTGTAATTAAAGCAGAAATGAAGAACAGCATGCCGCTGATCACTCTTTCGCGCACTTCACCTGTGTTCCTGGAACGCCTTTTTGAACTTGAAGTTCCGGAGATCATGGACGGCCTTATCACTATCAAGAGGATTGTCCGTCAGCCGGGTGAAAGAGCAAAAGTGGCAGTTGAATCGTACGACGAAAGGATCGACCCTGTAGGTGCATGTGTCGGTATGAAGGGAAGCCGCATCCATGGTATAGTAAGGGAATTGCGTAACGAGAACATCGATGTTATAAACCATACCAACAACGTTACACTGTTTATCTCCCGCGCACTAAGTCCCGCCAAGATAAGCGAGATAAAGATCTTCGACAGCGAAGACCCGAAACGCGCTGAGGTTTATCTTGACCCCGAACAGGTATCGCTTGCCATTGGCAAAGGCGGTTTCAACCAAAAACCAAACACACCCAACACA
>CAZEWB010000075.1:0-10196 GCA_964515655.1 uncultured Bacteroidales bacterium | reverse complement strand
AAACCCCAGCAAATGCAGGCGGCAAGAATGATATAAACACCACCCCAATACGCACGGTTGGTGTGTTACCATTGGGCGTAACATTAAAAATAAAACACGACTCCGAGAATAAAAATTAATTTTTTCATATTATTATGTGTATTGTTGTGAAGTTGTAATTAATGTCATATTTGTAGTTATTTTTTCTCCCACGCCTTGTGGGTAACAAGTCGATAACATCAACGAGTTGATGTTACTGACCATAGATAAAACTATGGAGTGATATATACATGCTGTAATACAGCATGTTAGCGACTTGTTAGCGTTTTTCATTAATGTTATACGTTTAAAAAAGATTAAACAACCTTTTATCAATTACAAATATAAACTATTTTGCAATATGTGTAACGGATTCAGTAAAACATAAGAAAATATTCATAACTATTCGGGTATATAGTTAATGGGTTGAGCAACTGGTTTTCTGAAAAGTAAATAGTTTATAGGTTGGGCTGCTGGTTTGGGAAATGGTCTGTAGTTTTTGATTATGACTGCCGGTTTGGTAATAGGTTTTTTTTACCAACGACCATTTACAATAAACCAAACCAGCCGCTCAACCTTTTAACCAATAACCTGATTTATCCGGTTTGCAGTATAATCTCTCAGAATGTCGGTGCATACACCACTCCCGCTCTGAACCATCTTCCGGGCATCGGCAGATTGCCCAGATCGAAATATTCCGAATTGAAAATATTAGAAGCATCTGCAAACACCTGTATCTTTCCTGATTTCCACATTATCCTTCCGTCGAATGTAAAGTAAGAGGGATAACCGACTTCGTTTTTGTTTTTATCGGTATAGGTTCCTTCTCTTTCCTGGTACACCATTGTCCATGACGCCGAAAGGTTCTTGTATATCACATGCTGTATTCCGACAGATATTTTATTACGCAGATAATCCAAAGCATACATGCTGTAGTAACCTTTTGATGCTTTCTGACTGAAATTATACACGACGTTTACATTAACTGATCTGATCGGACTTTTTGCGTAAAAATGAGGTATATAGAATTTTGCAAATAGCTCGGTGCCATAACTTTCTAACGAAGTGATATTTGCTGTTGTCCACTTTTCATCCGCTGTTGTTTTTACCCAGTCAATAATATTTTTACCGTCTCTGTAATATACGGCTGCCCCCCAGTTCACCGCAGTTTTGCTGTATCTTACACCCATTTCGGTATTCACTGCTTCTTCGGGAACTATTTCGCTGTTTGCGATACGGTCAGGGCCTACGTAATACATTTCGGTAAATGAAGGAAGGCGCAATGACTGGTTATATGATGCGAAAGCTGAGAATAAACTGCTGAAACTATACGAAAGATCAATACCAGGAAAAGCCCTGAATCCGGTCTCGCTGCTGTAATAACCCATTACCCCGCCCGAGCAGTTCAATTTCCTGTACGAAAACTGGTGGTCGGCATAAACAGTAAATACTTCCCTCTTTTTAAAACGTGTGAACATTGCATCACCCTCGAAAGGAACAGGAACAGGTGCTTCCATTTCATTTCCGAGTTTATTACTGTAAACAGATTCCGCACGGTAATCTCCTCCGAATGAAGTTTTACCGGCAGCCCACGCAAACCAGGAACTTATCTCGGCGCCAAGAACATGTGTAAGGTGATAATTATGCCCGGTATACCACGAAGCAGCGTTGCTGCCCTGTCTGAACAGTTCAAAGCGGTCCTGATGCCTTCTGTAATAAACCTGTGGTCTTATATGCAAAGGATGATCGGCTTCTAATCTTATACTCGAAATGAATGCTCTTGTCTGTTCGAACTGATCGGGGTAGTCGGGCGAATAAAAACTGTTTGCTCCGAAAGACTTGTCATTATATCCTGCCTGGGCAGTTATGATCCCTGCTTTTGATCTGTGCTGACCAAACCAGAAAAGGTTCCCTGTTTTAAAATCAGTATTGTATCTGTACCCTCCTGAACTTTTATAACCGGCACTAATAAGATTTGAGAATTTACCGGAATTTGCGAATAAAGACCCGCCTGCGTTCAGATATTCAAAATCGCCGCCTTCGGCCTGAATGCGGGCGCCGTTCCTTTCAGGCACGGAAGTTATGATATTTACAGCTCCCGAGAATGCTCCCGGCCCGTACATTCGTGTTCCGGGTCCCTGAAGTATTTCGATGCGGCTTACACAACTCAGATCAAGCGGTATGTTCAAATTATGATGTCCTGTCTGAGGATCATTTATCCTTACCCCGTTGAGCATAACAGCAAGTTGCTCGTAACTTCCACCCCGTACGCTTATGTCGCTTTGTACACCAAGGGCGCCGCGTTGCCTTACATCTGTATTTAATGAATATTCCAGCAACTCATCGAGTGACGTAACAGGCATGGCCTCAATTTCTTCGTGAGATATTATAAAGACGGAGCGCATTTTTTCGTTGAATTCGGATGGTATCCTTGATCCGTTGATATCAACCTGCTTAAGGACGAGAGTATCGTTCTGGGCAAAAAGGTCAGACACCAAAAAACCAACCAAACACACCCAACACAGAAAGTAAATTTTTCATTAACAGATTTTGTGCAAAAATAATTATTCCTTTTTTTAAATGATGAAAAATAAAATATTATACATTTGTTTGTAATAATTAAACCGTTTTAATATGTCGACCAAAAAATTACTTATTTACATTGTATCTTTTGTTATTGCAGGCACACTGGTTGTAGCTGCATATTACGGATTTCGTGGAAAATCCACAACTGAAGTTTCGAACCCCGAACTTTTTGCAGAATACATTACTGCCTATACTGCCGGTATGGTTTCGAAGAACACCATTGTTACCGTAAAATTTACCGAATCGGCGATAGAGAACATCGACACTGCCAAAATAAAAGCTTCTGAGATATTAAAGATCGACCCTTCTGTTGAAGGTACTTTTTACTGGGCAGACAAGCAGACCATAGAGTTCCGTCCGGCCACAAGCCTGCCTTCGGGCACTAAATTCACTGCAGAAGTTCTTCTGCATAAAATGATGGAAATACCCGAAGAACTCGAGATCTTTACTTTCAGGTTCTATACTATCAAGCAGAACATTAAAGTTGATGTAACCGAAGTGGTCACTCTTGATGAGAAAAACTATGGGTTTCAGAAAGTCATAGGCACGCTGACCCTTGCTGATGAAGAAGACACTGCAGCAGTTCAGAAAACCGTTTCAGCAACTTTTGGCGGAAAGAATATCGGTCTTAAATGGGAAAGCGCCGGTCCGAAAATATTCACTTTCACAGCCGACAGTATAAAACGCACAGATGCCGCATCTGAGTTATTCTTCAAATGGAACGGCGATGAGATCGATGTTGATAAATCCGGTGACATAAGTGTTGAAATACCCGCTCTTAATACCTTTAAAGTTCTTTGGTTCAAAGTTCTGAACAGCCCCGAACAGACAGTTATCATTCAGTTCTCCGACCCCATAGACCCTGCACAGGACCTTAGCGGCCTTATTGCTATCGGTAACGAATCAGGGATCAAGACCACTATCAAGAACAATTGCATCTATGTCTATCCTTCTACTTTACTCGAAGGTACATATACTGTCACTGCATTCCAGGGGATAGCCAATACTGTTGGGAGTAAACTTGAAAAGGATTATGTTTTCAGCTCATCGTTCGAAAATATAAAGCCACAGGTTAAACTTACAAGTAAAGGAGTAATTCTTCCTTCGTCAGAAAACGGACTGCTGATACCATTTGAAGCTGTCGGCCTGCGGGAAGTGGACGTCCGTATTATAAGGATATTCGAAAACAACATAACACAATTCATGCAGGTTAACGAATTCGACGGGAACAGCGAACTTGCAAGGGTAGGTAAGATCGTTTCCGAACAAAGCATTGCACTTGATGAAGATCCAAATGTTGACCTTGAAAAATGGAATCGTTACTTCCTTAACCTTAACGAGATCATTAAAGTTGAACCGGGCGCCATTTACAGGGTTTCGATCGGGTTCAGGCAATTTCAGGCAATATATCCCTGCGTTGCCGCGGAAAATGCAGAAGGCGAAAATGGTGAAGAAGGTGAAGTTACAGAAGAAGTCATGGATCCAAAGGAAGTGCCGATTTCGAAAAGTTTTGAATACTTCGGCAGTTATTACTATGATGAATATTACGATTACGAATATGACTATTATTACGGCGAAGACTATTACAATTACTGGGACAACCGCGACAATCCCTGCCACAGGGCATACTATGGCTCACAGCGTTGTGTTTCTCAGAATATTTTTGCAACAAATATCGGCCTCATCGCCAAAAAAGGTTCAAATGGCACCCTTATAGTTGTTGCAACAGATCTCTTAAGTGCAAAACCATTGTCCGGAGTTGAGATCGAGATCTTCGACTACACAAAGCAGACGCTTGGAAGGTCTACTACAAATTCAGAAGGACTGGCAGTATTCAATGATCTCGAAGAGCCTTTTCTTGTTAAAGCAAGTTCAGGAAAACAGAGTTCATACCTTAAGATTACAGGCGGTCTTTCGCTTTCCCTCTCTTCTTTTGACGTCGGCGGCGAATCCGTTCAGGACGGAATGAAGGGCTTTATCTATGGTGAACGTGGTGTATGGCGTCCCGGTGATACGATATTCCTTACTTTCATCCTTGATGAGAACGGAGTTAAGCTTCCCGAGAATCATCCTGTGATTCTTGAATTCCGCAATCCGAGCAACCAGATGGTAAAACGTATCACACGTGCAAAGACAAAGAATGGCTTTTACAGATTCGACCTGTTAACATCCGATTCCGATCCTACCGGCAATTGGGAGGTCCGCATAATTGTCGGCGGCGCTACTTTCTACAAGAACCTGAAAATTGAGACAATCCGCCCCAACCGTTTAAAGATTCGTCTTGAATTCCCGCAGGAACAATTTTACAGCGGTATTTCACAGACCGGAACCATGTCTGCATTATGGCTGCACGGTGCGCCTGCACGTAACATGAATGCACAGATAGACGCTATGCTGTCATCAATTACTACTACTTTCCCGAATTACAAGGAATACACTTTTGATGATCCGGGTAAAAAATATACCCCTTCGCTTGTTGAAGTTTTCAATGGTAAACTGGATGATAACGGGGTTTCGAAAGTAACACCTGCTTTCGACCTGAATGTAAGCGATATCTCAGGATTCCTCAATGCCGTCTTTATCACAAAGGTTTTTGAATCAAGCGGGAACTTCAGCATCGACCAGTTTAAGTTCACTTATTCCCCATATTTAACATATTTAGGGATAAAATTGCCGGAACCCGAAAAGGGTCAGTATTACCAGTACACCGATACCAACCTGGTTGTAGATATTGTTTCGGTCAGCCAGAACGGAAAAGCCGACAACCGCACCATTGAAGTGGAAGCCACTATATATAAACTTGACTGGAAATGGTGGTGGAGCCAGGATGACTACAGTTACAATTACAACGCTCATTCATACATGAAGCCATACAAAACAGAAAAGATAAAACTTATTAATGGTAAAGGGAAATTCCCGTTCCGGATAAATTATCCCGACTGGGGTCGTTTCCTTATAAGGATAGAAGACAAGGAAGGCGGGCATTCTACCGGTTTTGTAAAGTATTTCGACTGGCCGGGATACCGTTCGCGCGAGAATCGCGGATATTCCGAAACCTCTACCATGCTTTCATTCACGACTGACAAGACTGAATACTTAACAGGTGAAAAAGTTGTCGTTACCATTCCTTCGTCAAAAGGCGGACATGCATTTGTAAGCCTCGAGAACGGTAAAGGCGTTGTAAAATCATTCTGGGTCGAAACAAAAGACGAACAGACAGAATTCAGCTTCGTTGCAGAACCGGAAATGGCGCCTAATGTTTATATAAACATCACACTGCTTCAGCCGCACGCACAGACGCTTAACGACCTGCCTATACGCCTGTACGGTATAATGCCTGTCAAGATCGAGAACCCCGAATCGCATCTGTTCCCCGAGATAAGCATGCCCGATAAACTGCGCTCAGAAAGTTCAGTCACTATAAAGGTGAACGAAAAGAATAAAAAAGCGATGACCTATACCCTGGCCGTTGTTGACGAAGGCCTGCTTGACCTTACACGTTTCAAAACTCCCAATCCATGGGATTACTTTTATGCCCGCGAAGCGCTTGGTGTGTTGACATGGGATATCTTCGACATGGTAATAGGTGCATTCGGGCAGGAACTTGAGCACATACTTGCTATCGGCGGTGATGAAAGCAGCGAGGGTGACAAGAACAAAAAGGCCAACAGGTTCAAACCGATGGTGGTCTTTATCGGTCCCTTCGACCTGGCTGCCGGTAAAACAAATTCTCATACCATACAGATCCCGAATTACATCGGCTCCGTCCGTACCATGGTCATTGCAGGTAATAAAAACTCAGCTTACGGCTTTGCAGATAAAACAACACCTGTTACAAAACCTCTTGCTGTTATAACTGAAATGCCACGACTGCTGAGTCCCGGTGATAAGATCAAATTACCTGTTACTATCTTTGCATTCGAGCCTAAGATCAAAAATGCAAATGTTCAGATAGTCACCAACAAATTGCTGAAAGTTGAAGGCGGAAATCAGAAATCTGTCACTTTCGGCAAATACAACGAACAGGATGTTGAATTCAGTTTGTCGACCACCAGCGAAACCGGCATTGCAACTGTAGAAGTGATAGCCACATCCGGCAGCGAAAAGTCAACATATAAGATAGAACTCGAAGTCCGTTACCCCAATACGCCTATGACAGACGTTTATTCGCAGGTTGCTGAAAGCGGAACGGAAGTAACACTCAACCTGGCGCCATTCGGACTTCCCGGAACAAATAAAGCTACTCTTGAAATTTCTTCTATACCACCACTTAACCTCGAAAAGCGTCACAAATACCTTATCCAGTATCCTCACGGCTGCGTGGAACAGACAACTTCTTCCGCATTCCCGCAACTGTATCTGGCTAATCTGATACAAATTTCAGAACAGGGAAAACAGGACATCGACCGCAATATAAAAGCTGCGATCGACAAACTTATGAAATTCCAGACCTATACCGGAGGTATGTCGTACTGGCCGGGCAACAGCAACTCCGACGGATGGAGCACGAGCTATTCAGGCCACTTCCTTATCGAAGCAAAGAAAAAAGGGTATAATGTTCCCGAATCATTCATGAAGAAATGGCTGAAATACCAGCAGACAACTTCAAGGAACTGGGTTGATGACGGACCGTCTTCACAGATGACGCAGGCATACCGTCTGTACACCCTTGCTTTATACGGCAAACCGGAATCAGGCGCCATGAACAGGTTAAAGGAAAACAGGAACCTGAACCTGATCGCCCGTTGGCAGCTGGCCGCAGCTTATGCCGTTAACGGAAAATCAAAAGTTGCAAGCGACCTTATAGGCAACCTCGAAACCAAGGTCAATCCATACAAGGAACTGTATTACACTTATGGCTCCGACCTCCGCGATGAAGCAATAATTCTCGAAACCCTTAACAGGATAGGCAACAGAAAACTTGCTATGAAGGTGATCCAGCAGATGTCAGATAAACTTTCAACAAATTACTGGTACAGCACACAGTCCACCGCATGGGCTTTAATGTCGATATCTTCGTTCTTCGGCAATGATGTAAGCAACGGAAAAATTGCTGCGCAGTATAAACTTGGTACTGCAGGATACTCGAATGTATCATCTGAAAAACCCCTGTTTTTACAACCTTTAAATGCAGGTGACAAGCCGACTACACTTACGATCAAGAATAATGGCAAGAGTCCTTTGTTCGTCAGACTTATTGCTGAAGGCATACCCGCACCGGGTAACGAAACAGACGCCGAAAACGGTCTGAGGTTAAATGTTTCGTACGCTACTCCCGATGGCGAGTCAATTGAAATTGAAAACCTGCAGCAGGGAACAGATATGCTTATAACAGTCAACATCACCAACCCAACAGTGAAGTACTACTATAACATGACCCTGAATCATCTGTTGCCAACCGGGTTCGAAATCTTAAACACCAGAATGATGGAAATCGAAGGCCCTAAGGAAGACTATTTCACATATCAGGATGTAAGGGACAACCACAACCCAAACACACCCAACACACTTACTTCAATATGTACGGTAATTCTTCTAAGACATTCAAAATAATTGTGAACGCTTCGTTCCGTGGCAGGTATTATTTGCCGGCGGTTGAATGCGAAGCCATGTACGATGCAGAGATATCTGCTCGTGTAAAAGGACGATGGATAGAAATTAATTAACGGGAAGCCATTGGCTGTTGGCCATTGGCCTTTAGCCATTGGCTATGTTTTCCCTGAAAAACAAAAAATGGTTCGGACACTTCCGGGCCATTTTTTATTGCAAAGGCAAGGCTAATGGCCAATGGCCAACAGATATTTCTACGCTCTCGGATGATGCTCAATAATTGCGCTGCGCAGGTAATCCCTGTCTAGGTGTGTGTATATTTCGGTAGTTGTTATTGACTCGTGGCCCAGCATTTCCTGTATCGCGCGGAGGTCAGCGCCACGATCGAGAAGGTGGGTGGCAAAGGAATGCCTGAAAGTGTGGGGACTGATGTTCTTTACGATTCCGGCCTTTTCGGCAAGGTCCTTAATAATTAAAAATACCATTATGCGACTTATCTTTCTGTTGAATTTACTCAGAAAAACAAAGTTCTCGTGCCCTTTTGCAGGTGTGACATGATTGCGTTGTTTTTCGAAGTAATAGTTTATTTCCTTTATTGCTTTTCCGCTTATGGGAACAAGGCGTTCCTTACTACCCTTCCCTGTCACTTTTATAAATCCGTCATCGAAAAAAAGATGGGTTATTTTCAGGTCGGTAAGTTCCGAAACGCGCAATCCGCAGCTGTACAGTGTTTCGAGCATTGCTTTGTTTCTATGGCCTTCAGTTTTGCTCATGTCGATCTTATCGAGTATCCTGTCTATTTCCTCTACGGTAAGGAATACCGGTAACTTTCGCCCTATCTTCGGTAGTTCTATTAGTTCAAGAGGATTGTTTTTTATCTCGCCGTTTATCAGCAGAAAATGATAAAATGCCCTAATTCCTGATAATATACGGGCCTGCGAGCGTGCTGCAATTCCGACCTCATTCAGCGTGGCAATAAAATGCCTGAAGTCGTCAGGACTGCATTCAGCGGGCGGTTTTGAGTTATCTCCGAGGAATGTGGTAAATAGCCGGATATCGTGAAGGTATGCATCGACAGTATTACCTGAAAGAGATTTTTCGAGTTTAAGATAATGGCCGAAAGAAGTTATGTCACTTGTCCAGGTCATCTATATCCTTTTTTTTGTCTTTTTGTTTGAACTTTCCTTCCTTCAGGTATTGAAAAAACTGCTGCCATGCCATTATGTTGAATATCTGCATAGGTTGTGTCTGCCCTTTCCAGTACAATTTGTCGTAATATTCGTAAAGGTAAAGGTGAGAAGCAGCACCAGGAGCGCTTGGCATTTCATCAGGAAAAAGTATCTGCTGAAGTTCCATTATGGCAAGGTTTTTTGCTGCCCTGTCGTAATCATCTTCCGGAACCTGAACTTCAAGGATAGCTTCTTTAAACTCTTTATAGGTCTGCCACGGAAAGACCTGCGTTTCAGGCAGCATAACGGGATCAGCACTCAAAACAACAACCAGGTAATATATTTTCTCTTTAAGAATTGTGGGAATGATCTTCTGAACTTTTTTATATCCGATGCAACTGAAAACAAGAGTATCGCCTTTCTCGGTAAAAAAACTAAACTCGCCATCACTGTGGCTGATAACTCCCTTACTTCTTTTCTTATCAATTATCTGGACATAAGGCAGAGGCTCGCGGGCTTCATTTAATACCATACCCTTGATCTGCACCAGTTGCGAATTCTGAGATATCACCTTTGTTGAAAATGAAAACAGATAAATTAATAATGCGAGGTATAAATACTTCATCAGATACAAAAGTAATCGTTTAAAAAACATGAGCGTTTATGGCAATGCTAAAAATTAATAAATTCAGGTAATGTATGAGCATGTGAGATTCCGGATCAGGTCCGGAATGACGGGAAGGGAGTTTTGGGAATGTTTTAAAGTATAACTTCCTACCCAACTCTCCCAACACGTCATCCTGAACTTGTTTCAGGATCTCTCACCTCTCACCTCCCATATATCAAAAACCACCACCAAACACACCCAACACA
>CAZEWB010000074.1:0-10198 GCA_964515655.1 uncultured Bacteroidales bacterium | reverse complement strand
TGTGTTGGGTGTGTTTGGTGTTTGTTTTGGAATAGGAAGGTATGGTATCTGAGGTGGAACAAATGGGCCGAAGTTGGTGCCTCCGATAACTGAAGAGAAAATATCTGCAAGAGCTCCCATGCAATATCCTTTGTGGCTGCCGTGTTCGTAATCGGAACCAAGTGGAAGGATAGCACCGCCACGTTTTAATACTGAAGGATCATCACTTGGCATTCCGTTTTCATCCTGAATAAAACCAAGAGGTGCTTTAAGACCTTTCTTTTCCATTAAAGCGAGTTTTCCTCTTGCAATAGGAGTGGTAGCAAAATCAGCGACAAAGTGAGGATACTTTCCTGACGGAATGGCAACGGCAATCGGATTTGTTCCTAAAAATCTGCTTAAAGAAAGAGTCGGTGCAACAAGCGGGTTGGCATTGGTAGTACTGACGCCTATCATGCCTTCGTCAGCAGCCATCATTGCATAATATCCGGCAATGCCGTAGTGATTTGAATTGAGAACGCTGACCCAGCCCGATCCGTTTTTCTTTGCTTTCTTAATCGCAAGTTTCATGGCCATTACCGAAGGTATCATTCCAAAAGCGTTGTCGCCGTCTATTGTTGCAGTTGCAGGTAAATCGTACACGACTTTTGGTTTTGCCTTTGCATTTATACGACCGGCTTTGTGCATGCCATAGTAGTCGATGACCCTTGCAACACCGTGTGAGGGGATGCCTCTGAGTTCGGCGGCCAGCAATACGTCGGTGATCTTACGGGAGTCACTTTGTGAACATCCTATTGAAGTAAAAATTCTGAATACAAGGGCATCCAGTTCCTTACAGGGAACGACTTTTTCCGTCATACTATTTGTTTTTTCTGACTATCTGATTTGAGTTTGCCTGGGATGAAGGCATAACAAGAATATCGTTAATGTTCACGTGTGCAGGTCGTGTAATTGCGAACAGGATCGTATCGGCAATATCTTTACCTGAGAGAGGTTTAACGTTATCGTAGACCTTTTTTGCACGGCTTGCATCGCCCTTGAAGCGGACAAGCGAAAATTCCGTTTCGACCATTCCCGGTGCAATGTTGGTAACTTTTATACCATGCTCAAGGAGATCGGAACGCATTGCTTTGGATAAAGCGTCAACAGCATGTTTAGTGGCACAATATACATTCCCGTTCTGATAGACCTCTTTTCCGGCAATGGAACTGATATTGATGATATGTCCTTTTTTCCTTGTGACCATCCGGGGGGAGATCAGCCGGGTAATATACAGCAGACCTTTGAGGTTTGTATTGATCATCGTATCCCAGTCGCTCCATTCACCTTCATTGATGGGACCCATACCGAGAGCAAGGCCGGCGTTATTAATGAGTATGTCTACATCTTTCCATATTGCAGGAAGCGAAAGCAGCGCTGACTGCATACATGCCCTGTCTGAAATATCGAAGCACAGAGATACGCATTCCGTTTGGCCTGATAACTTAACTTTAAGGGCATCGAGTTTCTTTTTACGGCGACCTGTAAGAATAAGTCTGTAACCATTTTCAGCCAGCAGAATTGCTGTGGCTTCGCCTATGCCTGAACTGGCGCCGGTTATAAGTACGGTTTCTTTCATTTGTTTCTCTTTAAAAGTCTAAGTATTTTATCTTTGTCAATGATCATAAGGAATACAGCCAGCAGGAAGGGCAGGGCAGGCGCTTTATAACGGACTATAGCCCCTATAACTGGAGTCGTAAGTCCCACAAGAATAAAAGGTATTGCAGTGAACGATATACAGAAAAGTATCAATGGAATATTCTCTTCAGGAATTTTTTTCAGACGAAAAAATATTGCAATAAAAATTATAAGCCATATCAGTAGGTTCTCAAGAAACGCGGGTATCATTATCATTGAATTAACGTCCCCGGGCAAAGGGCGGAACATTACATTGAAGACAGCAACAGGACTGTTTTTTACGAAATCAAAAAAACCGGGCGAAAGTTCAGGAATATCAATACGGCTGCCCACGTTTTCGGTATTGTTTATCATGTTTATGAAATCGTGCTGTTTTTTCGAGGTTATTCCGGGCAGGTCATATTTGCTGATAAGTGAACTGTTAAAGAAAAGTGCAATAATAAAAACATGGACTATTCCGAAAACCAGCCATCGGTTAACTTTAGGGAATAATCTTATAAAAAGAAGGCTCAGAGCACCTGGTATCATTGCAAACAGAACATAAAATTTCGTTACAAGCAAAATGAGTACAGATAATGCAATCAACAGAGTTTTTTCGAAAGAGAATTTCTTTAACACACCGAAAATGTAATAAACGAACATACCAATACCGAACATCAGAAGACCTTCTTTAAGGACTCCTGAAGTCCACAAAAGAACAGAAGGCAGAAGGAATACTATGAAAAGCAGACCGTATTTTTTCCCTTTAAAAAAAGGCTGCAATACCTTTAGTATGTATATTAGCCCTGTAAAAGAAATGAAGTTCATGAAGACCATGTGAACGTTATAACAACCAAAGGAAAAAAGGCGGATAAATGCATTGAAACGGATCACTGTCTGGTTGTCGTTATAAAGATCATAATCGTCCGGTTTGATCCAGAAGCCCATCTGTTCGTAGTATTTGTACAGGTGAGGTGAATCTGATTCATAACCTGTGAGCATACGGAGATAATCGAGAGGATTGTCTGAAAGAGCAGAAAAAAGTATGGCGGAATCATCGTAGTACTTGAAAATGTCTGAATTTTCCCTGTTATTGTAATAATATGCATAAATTGCAGAAAGAGCGAGACCTGCAAGTATTTTCAGAACAAATAAAGTAGCAATTATTTTAAACCCAATTTCCTGAAAACGAAAGAAAGGAGAATACCTGATAATAAGCAGAAAAATAATTGTATACGCACTTACAAGAAGAATCTCCATTTTACCCTGTAATTTCCGCCAAAGTTATAATTTATGCCTGGTTTGTCAAAGGGGGAAAATATTATAATTTAACCTGATTAAGCATTTTCTTATTCAAATTCCAAGATTCCAAATTCCAAGTCTCAAGTCCCAGGGGACGGTCCTTGGAATTTGAGGCCTGGTTGAGACTTGGGACTTTAATGCGCAATTTGGGTTAAAACCTGTAATTCCGAATTAATAAGGGTATGTTATTTACCTGCAATCACGATCTTACGGACAATATTCTCAGATGTCGTTTTTAACCGGAGATAATAAATGCCCGGTTTCAGCATTCCGCATGAAAGAGGAATAATGTGCTTACCGGGAAGAGTATTTTCTGAATAAGGCATTGCTACGATTTTACCTCCGGGTTCCGAGAAGCATATCGTGATATTTTGTTTAACACTGTTTGAAAACAAGACCTTCAGTTCTTCTGTGGCAGGGTTAGGGTACACTTCAAGCCCATCGATTGCGTTTGAGAGAATAGTGCTGACGCCGGTACTCAGATAACCTATCCTTAAAGTGATGGAATAGTTTATCGCATCGTACATATCATCCGGGATATCAACTTCTATATGAAGAATACGTTTGCCGTCAAATTCTTCGAGAGCATCAACAACAAGGTCGTACGCTCCTGATGAGGTCAGGACAGATATACTTGTTACGTCAATACACCATGCAGGAAGTTCTACGGGGATATAGATCCGTGTATTACTATGGTGAAATTTATCCCACACGGGAAAGTATGCAGTTGTTGCGTCCGGTTTATTGAAGGTGACATTAATGTCAAGCGTTGTGTTGTCAATTGAATCAAGAGTATACTGTGTTATGTTCAGTTGCGGGTCATGATTGTTCTCGTATGGATCGAACAACGGGTCGCCGAAGTAAACTCTGTTTGCTTTACCTCCAAGCATATAACACGCACCCGACCATGATGCCGGATCGAAAGTTCCTGATGCAAGAACATCACATCCGTAAAAATACTGGCCCTGCACATAAGTTTTCAGGGCGGGGCGGTTGCCGAGGAATCCCATTACAACACCATCTATGCTTCTCTTATGAATGTCGCCAAGCGGTTCATCATATAAAAAGGCATTATACATATCCTCTCCCTGGTCGTTTGCATTATTGGCGCCACATGGAGCAAAATATCCCGTAACTCCTGTTCTGAGCATCGAAAGACAGAAACTGAATGTATCGCTCATTGTATAGAACTGTGTATAACCATTCGTTTCGCCGAATGTGGCTGCTATATCACCTTCAACCATAACTTTCTTTGGTTCGCCCGAATGACAGGCCCCGTTAAAGGCAACAGCAGGGTACAGGTCCAGATTGACAATGTCAAAACTTGAAAGACCGGTGCGGGCATTCGATGGGTTTTCAACTTTGGCAGGATCGTAATTCCATATAGGCGGTACAGGATTCGTATTTCCTCCCTCGAACAGCCATAGCATGTGAGGATCGCCGTTATGGCCAATGTCAAGAACCTTGCAGTCTTCCATGTATGATGTGTTCAGCATGAAAAAATCATGACCGGAATTGTTGTCATTGGTCTCCATGTATATTATATTTCCCGAAGGCGGATTGAGATACTGCATATAGTCTCCGCCTGCAGGATATACAAAATTCAGCGACGATGCAGCATAACCGCCTATGTTCAAAGGGTAATTCTGAATATTATTAGCTTCGGCATAAATTATATTATTTACGAAATCTATAGCATCCTGAGCGATGGCGCCGGTAATAAATCCGTACGAGAAATCACTGAATGGATCGCTGTCGAGGTTTGTACTCATTATAAGGAAACTCCTTACAAAGTTTATATCAATATCTATGGGTTTCATAACTATTGCAGCATACCGGGGCTGTTCCGCTATTAGTGTTGTCTGCAATGCCGTAAGCCCGGTTGTGGTGAACTGAATGACCTCAGCATTCCGGTAGTCGCGTATAAGACGTACTGCATCGTAGTATGCGTCTGTTGTGTCGCTGATATTGGTTAATACTACGTACTTTCCATTCTGAGCACTAATGTTCAGCGTAAGTACAAGGAAAAAGAAGAAGTAAAAAACAGATCTCATATGCAATTGGATTTGGTTACAAATATAAAAAAAGTCAAAGAATATTTCATAAAATATATTAAAGCTATTGCAATATGAATTTTTATACTTAACTTTGTACCACAAAGTACTATTTATGACACAAAACGAAGAACAACTGTCAGCATTGAACGACATCAGGAACATGATGGAGCGTTCGTCGAAATTCATATCGTTGAATGGCTTTTCCGGTGTCTTTATCGGGATTTTCGCACTTGCCGGGGCGGTGATAATATATTTGTTTCTGGACTCTAAAGGAACCTCATACGGTCAGTTTATTGATGTGTTTTCAGCAATAAATACATCTGGTACTATACATTTTTTATTAATAGTTACTTTATCTGTTCTGGTCCTGTCGCTTTTTGTCAGTTCGTTACTGACAGTACGAAAGGCAAAAAAGAACAATCTGAAAATATGGGACAGCACCACGAAAAGAATGCTTATCAATCTGATGATCCCTCTTTTTACAGGCGGAATTTTCTGCCTTATTCTTTTATTTCACGGACTGACCGGACTTATTGCTCCGGCAATGCTGATCTTTTACGGGCTTGCACTTATCAATTCAAGTAAATACACTTTTTTCGAAATATGCTACCTGGGTATTGCTGAAATTATCCTGGGATTATCAGCGTCTGTTTTCGTACCTTCGGGTCTTATATTATGGGCTGTCGGTTTCGGACTTCTGCATATTATATACGGTATGATAATGTACTTTAAATACGAAAGAAAACCGGTAGTTAAACAGTAATTGTATGGACATTGGAATTGATAATCTGAACAAAGCATTCGAAAGCCGGATAAGGCTGGGCATTATGTCCATTCTTATGGTGAACGAGAATGCTGATTTCAGAAGATTGAAGGATCTGTTGAACGTTACGGACGGAAATCTTGCCAGCCATATCTCAGCTCTCGAAAAGGCCGGATACATTATTATCACCAAGCAGTTCATCGGAAAAAAGCCGAATACTGCATATTCTGCAACTTTGTCAGGAAAGAATGCTTTTAAGGTCCATCTTGATAACCTCGAAAAACTGATAAAAAGGAACAGGTAATTTTTTTTGTTAATACACTTTGTAATTCAAAGTACTATTATTATGAATTTAAAGCAAATATCAGAAGGTATAATAGACGAAGTGTACGTCAGGTATAGTATCCGGCGATTTTTTCCATCAGAAAAAAGAACTTTTTTCTTAACTTTAAATATTTCTAAAACTATGAAACCGATCCTTAAAACCGTTATCTGGCTTACTGTTTTTGGTATAGCCATGGGATTTCTCGAAACAGCCGTTGTTGTGTACATAAGGGAATTGTATTACCCGACAGGATTCAAGTTTCCTGTTGTTACAATCCGCGATATAATAATAATTACCGAGTTGGGGCGCGAACTTGCAACTATCATAATGATGCTTGCCATTGCAATTATTGCCGGAAAGAATTTTGCACAACGTTTTGTATTCTTCCTTTATGTCTTTGCATTATGGGACATATTTTACTACGTATTTCTTAAAGTCCTGTTAGACTGGCCCGCAACAATTATTGACTGGGATGTACTTTTCCTTATTCCTGTGCCCTGGGTAGGACCCGTTCTGGCTCCCTGTATCATCTCGCTTGTTATGATAGCATACACGGCGATGGTAGTGAATTTATCAATAAAAAATGTAAAGGTCGTATTCCGCAAAATAGACTGGCTTATAATGATCACTGCATGTATTATCCTTATTGCGTCTTTCACTGAACAATATTTCAGGCTCGTAACATTGTCGGGGGCTGTTACAGATGCCGTTCACATGATGGAAAAGATAAGGGATTTCATCCCAAAATCTTTTGACTGGGTTTTATTTTTCACCGGAATAGCAGTGCTTGTGGGTAACCTTGTGATTATAAATAAAAGAAGCATGAAACTGAGCAAGACTGCATGAATAAATATAAGGATAAAAAAAAGGTACAGGGATTTTTCTGTACCTTTTAAGTAGTTAATTTATTTGCTTATTCAACCACAAACTTTCTAACAACAACGCCATTATCTGAGCTGACATTAAGAAAATAAACACCGGAGTTTAAGGGTTCGGTATTAATATTCAGATCCATTGCTCCCGGTTCTGTTTCGCCCTTTAATACAACTCTGCCTGAAATATCTGTAATATTATAATTGAGACTATTCAGGTAGTTATCATTGATAATTTGTACGGACAGGTCGTTGCCTTTAGCAACAGGGTTTGGAAAAACATCAACATTTAATTTTTCAGAGTAGAAAGTGTAATCTATATCACTTGCAAAGTCGGCAACATAAGCTGCTTTTGACTCAGAGATCATACCATCGTAATCTACATAGGAATAACAGATATTCAAAACAGGGGTTTTATGAATGCAATCGTACCACATAAATGAAGTAAGAGTTTGTTCCATAGTGTAATATGAGCAGACATCAGTAATGTTCTGTATGTATTTTAATCGTAATACATTGCTGTAAGTGGTTCCGTTAAGAACGAGGGTGCCTTTTGCATCTGCTAAACAGGTAACTGTCCCGGTCCGCTGAAATGGAATTGAACTCATTGTATAATTGCATGCAAGATTGTCAGTGAATGTACTACCGTAACTTATCGGGAATTGATACATTTTCTGTGTATTACTGTAGACCAAAGTGGCATTTGTAGTTACAACTCCCAGTAGCGTAATTTCAGAGGAATTGCTTATGTAGTATGCATACTGCCCGGATGCAGCTATGCAGGCTATACTGGCTGAAGGAAAACTGGATGCATAAGGTGTCGCAGAAGGCGCTGCTACAATGGTTGTAGACTCAGTTGTGGTAACAGTAACATTTGAAAAATTCCAGGAAGCAGACGGACCGCTGTTGGTATGATTAACAGCTGTTGAATCTGCAACGTAACATTTTATTATATCACCGACGGCCATTCCGGCATTTGCCTGTGTTAATGTCTGACAGAAAACATTGACAGAAAACATTGAACATGCAAAAATGAATATAAGTTTATTCATAGTAATAGGTTTTAAGTTGTTTCGACAAAAATAACAAAATAACCGGAAATTGCCAAAATATACCATTAGAAAGATTCCAAATTTCAAGACCCAAATTCCAAATTCCAAGGTAGCTGACCCTTGAGGCTTGGATCTTACATTTTTGGACTTGGGACTTAATGAAGAACCAATTTCCAAACAAATTCAAAATAACAAGCAAAAAATCCGAAAGGATGCTGCCAAAGGTGCCTGAAGACCGAAGTCGGAAGTCGGAAGCAGAGTTGGGCATGGGGCAATGGGCATTGCAGACTGTCAATTGCCTACTGTCAATTGCCTACTGTCAATTGCAGACCGCCAACTTCCGACTTCGGTCTTCCGACACTATTGGCGTAGTGACCATTCGGATTTCGGGATAATATTTGTACCACATTTCGCAATAACTGAAATTTCCTTTATTTTTATACGTTATTTTATCATGCATAAACTGTTATTTATATTCTTTTTATTGATACCTGTTCTGGCTCAAACGCAGGATTTCAACACGCAGGATTTAAACAATTCTGCAAAGTTTGCCAAGGCCCAGGAGCTACTTTATTACAGTGAGGATGCAAAGGCCGCATCGTTACTCCGTGAAATAATAGCATCCGACAGCACATACAAAGATGCTTATATTCTTCTGGCCGACATATACAATTCGCATGAAAAGTATGACGGTCTTTGTGATCTGTATGCTAAAGCATCGAGGATACTTGGTAATGAAGTCCCCGACTTTGTCTTTCTGTATGGTAATACATTATACACACTTGGCAGGATGGATGAAGCAAAGTTACAATATGAAAGAGTCATAAAGAACGATATACAGAACGGTGTATTGGGTAAGAAAGCTCAGAAAATGCTTGAGAAATGCATTAATTCAGCCGAATTCAGGAAAAAACCTGTACCTTTCAATCCTGTTAATATTGGTGAAATGATAAACAGTAATTTTGATGAATACCTTCCTTCTTTTTCAATTGATCAGTCCGTAATGTTCATTACACGCAAGATACCCGGAGGGTCCGATCCGGTAACCGGGAAGGATGTTAGTGACGAAGATTTTTATTACAGCATCAGGCAGAACAGCGGTGGCTGGGCAAAGGCAAAATCAGCGCCGGGTCTTAATACCAGGGGAAACGAGGGCGCCCATTGTCTTTCGGCCGACGGCAATACGCTGATCTTTACAGCATGCAACAGGTATGATTCTTATGGTGCATGTGATCTTTATATTTCCCATAAAAGAGGTGGCGAGTGGACCACTCCTGTTAATATGGGCGCTGACGTGAATTCAGGTTCATGGGATTCCCAGCCTTCAATTTCATCCGATGGAAAGACTTTATATTTCAGCAGCAACCGAAAGGGTGGCAATGGTGGTTCAGATATCTGGATGTCGAAACTGAATGTGGCAGGCAGGTGGGAAACTCCTATAAACCTTGGCGATACGGTTAATTCACCCGAGAATGAGATTTCTCCTTTTATTCATTCTGATGGTGTAACACTTTATTTTGCAAGCAAAGGGCATCCCGGTGTAGGCAATTTTGGTATTTTTATTTCTAAGAAAACTGAAGACGGCAAATGGTCACTTCCTGTGAATCTTGGTTATCCGATAAACACTGAACTCGATGATATGAGTCTGATTGTTGATGCTTCGGGAAAAACTGCATACTTTAGTTCTGTCCGCAGTGAAGGCTTCGGAGGTCAGGATATATATTGTTTTGAACTATATCCCGAAATCAGGGCAGGTAGCGTTACATGGATAAAGGGGCATGTTACGGATGCGGTTACCGGAAGCCTGCTTAAAGGAAATGCGGAGTTATATCATATCCAGTCGGGTTCACTTGTGTACAGCGGGACTGCTGATGCTGAAGGTAATTTTCTTGCCTGCTTTCATCAGAATGGCGATTTTGCAGTGAATGTCACATACAAGGGATATTTAATGTATTCGGGTAATTTCAACGTAAGCGGCGACCATACAAAAACGCCTTTCGTAATGGAAATACCTATGCAGCCTATTGCAAAAGGAGCAAGCATGAATCTGAACAATATCTTTTTTGATACCGATCGCTATGTTTTAAAACCTGAATCGTGTTTTGAACTTGATAAATTGTACGCTTTTCTTGTTTCTAATTCAGGTGTAGCAATTAAAAACAAGAAAACAACACCCAAACACACCCAACACA
>CAZEWB010000073.1:6416-10199 GCA_964515655.1 uncultured Bacteroidales bacterium | reverse complement strand
GTTCATAATATTGGAAATTTAACTTAATTTCTTCAATTATTAAGTATTTTAAAAGTAAGAACAGGATTGCTGATTATACGACTATTTCAAACTATATTTCTTTTATGGAATATGCTTATATTATTCACCAGACCCCAAGATATTCTTTAAAAACAAAAGAAATATTATCAGGCGAAAGAAAGTATTATCTGAATGATCTTGGGTTTAGAAATTATTTGTTTCCAAATCTGATAGGTGAAGTAGGTTATATGTTGGAAAATGTAGTATATATTCATTTGCGCATGGCTGGGTATTCAATAAAGACCGGAACGGATAATAATTACGAAATTGATTTTTTGGCTACTAAAAATAATTCTTCATTATATATTCAGGTATCTTATTTAATGTCATCAGAAAGAACAAAGAACAGAGAATATGGCGCCCTCGAAAGAATAAAAGACCACTATCCCAAATACCTGGTAAGTATGGATGAAATTACATTACAATCATCGTCAGGTGTTATTCATCGTAAAATATGGGAATTTGTATATGACTTATTGCCATAACAATAATGAAATTATTCCCTGAAACACACCCACGAAGGATTTATCCCTGCAGTGTACGTATTAAGCAACTGCCCTGAAGTAGAGTAGATGTACATTTTCCCGTCTGATGAAAAGTTCGCAGCATCTGTTACTATCAGTTTCTGGCCTGAAGGGTGAACCGTAACACCATAAAAATTCCTTCCGTTTGCCGGGATAATTGGTTGTGCGGGGAAAACGGTATCGTTTAATGATATTGCATTTATTCCGTTACAAAGAAAGTAAATTGAATCGCCAGCAGGATTCATATCAAAACCGTATGTGGCATACTGTGTGGAAGGAAACTCAAGGGTCTTTTCAACTTGAAATGATGGTGTGATGGTATAAAACGAAGGATTCTCGAATCCTGCCGGATTGCCGGAATAGCCTCCGTCGCAGAGTACCCATGCAGTTCCGTTTTTATCGCATTGTATCCAGCGGGGCTGGACTCCTAATGTCAGTGTATCTGTTATTGCATGTGATGTTTTATCAATAACCAGAACCTTGTTCTGAAACGACCAGCAGGTAACGAAGATATTGTTTCCGCTTACTGCAAATCCTTCTGTAGAGCATCCTGTTTCTATTGTGCCTGTTTTTGCGTACGTCTCGGGATTGAAAATAGTGATCTTTGTATCGTACAGGTCACTGATAAGTGCTGTCTGTTCATCTAAAAACAATATCTGGCGTGGTGAAACAAGTCCCTGTATAGTTCCGATATGTACGAAAGTCAACGGATCAATTGCATAAATACGTCCCGAGTTATTAATGGTTATGAATCCTTTGCCGTGAAATATGTACATGGCATTTGCCACATCACCCAGAGGAACATTATTGGCCTGGTAAAAGACCTGGTTCTTTATCTCACCGGTTACATCATCGTAAAAACTCAGAGATGAGTTGCCCCATGTGTAATTGCCTTCATTCACAATAAAAAAACCGGGATTGGTTGAAATATCTGGTGTGGGGTCAGGTTCTTTTTTCTTACATGAAGTGAGTATGATTAGAAAAAAACATAATAGCCAAAAACCCTTCATTCGTGCCCCCCTCTCCCTTCCGTCATTCTGAACTCGTTTCAGAATCTCCTCAAATCCCGATTCCATTGATAATGATTGTGCATGAGGAGATACTGAAATAAATTCAGGATGACGTTTTGGGAGTTGGGTATAGATGCTGCCTTCAGTCATATTAAAATCACATTTCAAAACTTAAAGTTATAAGGAACGACCTTCCCGGCATAGGTCTCCACATTATCTGCTGCCACTGAACATTGAAGATGTTCTCCGATCTCAGCCCGATATTCAAATTTGTCTTACCAATCGCAAAACTTCTGCCTGCCGATACATTCTGTACCCATACCGGTTCCAGTTCCGGCGACCATGTGTTCTTGTAAAGTGATGTTTTCCGCTCAGACATGAATTGTGCATTTGTTGTGAATTTCCATTTTCCATAGTGGAATGCGATCTGTGTGTATATGTTGTGAACAGGCAGGTAAACGGGTTGACCTGTTTCGTACGCTTCGTCGCGGGCGTTGGCAACGTTGTATGTGTACTGTGAACTGAATAGTATTTTTCCTTTTGTGAATTCCCTGACCCAGTCGGCAGAGCAGGTATATCCTGCAGATGTGGCATTACGAATGTTGAAGGGCTGCCAGAACCCGTATTGCGACGGTTGCCAGATGATCCAATCGTCAATTTCCTGATAGAAAACAGTGAGATTTAAATTCAGACAACTTCCGGCAATTTTAAAGATGCAGTCTTCTATTCCGGCCTCGTATGAAATTGATTTTTCATGTTTAAGATCGGGATTGCCTCCGGGAATAAAATACAGGTCGTTGAGTGAAGGCCAGCGATAGTTCTTTCCTGCCGACACATAAAAAACAGGCAGGTTCTGATTCAATGGTCTGTAATAAAAATGAACGGCGGGCGAGGGTGGCATCCATCCTGAACCAGCCCATCCTGCACGTGCTGCGCCCAGGAACCGGAAATACCTTCCGATAGGTTGTTCTATGTTCAGATAATGAATTGCTTCACATTGCCTGTGATCATATCCGCTGTTGTATTTTAAGTCAGTTACATTTGCTTCCTGCAGGCTGACACTGTTCCCTGTCCTTAAAATAGTCCTGCGCAGTCTCAGGTCAATTCCCTGATGTGTACCTATTGCATGTTCCAGGGAGCGGCTGTCTGAAGATGTGATGCTTCCACCCGTTGTGCTGTGGATAAGTTTATATCTGAGTTCAGAAGCATTAAAAGAAGGTTTGATGAATAGACTGAGGGTCCTCTTGTTCCATTCTGCAGAACCGCAGATGCGGACAAAACGGTCGTTCTGTGTCTCGATGTGTTTTGCTGCAGTTACATTTGTTATAAGAGCCGGGATCTCCCTGTTCACTATTCCTGCCCATGTGATAAGGGAGTACTGAGTCTTTCTTTTTTTTAAGAACAGTTCGTGCTGAGCTGAACCGTTTGTCATTCCCGCATCTGTCCTTATCATTTTTTCCTGAGGGATTATTGCATTGTTCATGTACGGAAAGCGGTTTTCGTCCATTTTCCCATATAACCTCAGCCTTGATATCACTTTCTGATTTCCTCTGCTGAAAATAATTCCTCCCGAATAATTCCCGAAACTTCCTGCCGAAAGCATAAGTCCTGCTTTGTTTGGGGATTTCCACGAAGGCTCGTTCTCTATGCATAAGGTCCCGCCTATGGCAGGACTGCGACTGAAAGAACTGTTGTTGCCTGCCAGCAGCATAATGTCATCAGGAAATAATGAAGGAACAAGCGAAAGATCGGCCTGTCCTGTCATAGGGGAGTTCAGCAAAATACCGTTCCATGTTACGTTCGTATGTGACGCACCCGCACCGCGTATGTATGCAAGCGACGAAGAGCCCGGTCCCGAAGACCTGACATGAAGAGATGGAAGCGTACGGACGACATCCGAGACATCATTCAGAAGGTTCTCCTGCAATGCTGTTTCGCTGATGTTTATTTTTCTTATTCCCGGCAGGGTGGGGTAATGTCCGCGTATTTCAACCTCTTTCAGGACGATGGTGTCACTTGTACTTTTCTGGGCAGAAAGGAAAAGCGGAAAAAGTGAAGGAAGTATCATAAAACAATAAAACCTTGTCACTCGCGTCACGCGAGTGACAAGGTTTTATTGTTTTAGGATACTTCCTTCACTTTTTCCGCTTTTCCTTTCTGACCACAAACACCCAAACACACCCAACACA
>CAZEWB010000073.1:0-6406 GCA_964515655.1 uncultured Bacteroidales bacterium | reverse complement strand
GAGCGATTGGGTGCCAACACACGCAGTCGCTCGCTTGTAGCGAGTGACAAGGGCAAACTACCGCAGATTGGTATATGTTTTTAAAGTTTAACAACTCTTCCGCTTTTTACTAAATTGTTACCTGTGATCCTGATCTCATATATACCTGCAGGAAGTTGTGAAATGTCAATAACAGATTCCTGGGCGTTGCTATGATGAACAAATGCAGGAAACCCATATAAATTATAGAATATCACAGAGTAACCTTCATTGAATTCCTTCCCGGGCTTTACCCTTATTTCCGTTTCGGCAGGGATAGGATAAATGAATGGTTTACCTTCTTCTTTAATGTCAGGAATATTCGAAGAACTATTTATCACTCCTACTGCATCCAGGTCGAAGCCACCGGTGTTGAACGGTGTGGGCCAGGGGTCGTTAATTATGTTACCCTGACTGTCGGATGCCGCAAAATCGGGAGTAATAGAACCAACCACATCAATAATACGGACATGTGTGATACTGTTTTTATTCAGCAGTGGATTGTCCTTGATATCGTCAAGGTCGAACGGTGTACCGTACATTACAACATATTTTCCTGCAAGGTTGTTGATCTTTGTCGGGTCGAGCGCACCGAATGTTGTGGTTTGCGAATCTGTTTGTGTAAGCGAAACAGCAGGGAATCTGAAATAGTTGAGTCCGTCACTGCTGACTTCTACAAAAGCAAGTTCAAGGAATTCGTTGTTGAATGTATTTTCGAAGACGGCAAAGTCGGGTCCGGCGCCATTTTTAATTGGTACAGGAAATGTAAGGTAAGCGATACCGCCATCACCAAGACTTAATACTGAGTTGTCGGCTTTCCCTGTTGCATCATCTTCGCTTCCGAAATAAGTATTACCCAGGGTTGTGTCAGAAATATTCACCCATCCACGCTGAATTGCGCACGAAGATGCCCATTCTAAAATTATACTGCTGTCGGCATATATAGCAGTTGACCCGTCAATTCCTGCGGCCGGCGGGTACTGTGCTTTTAGCTGAAAGCAGAAAAATGATAATATGCAGACAAGGATTATTCGCACATCTTTGAAATTAATGTTCGTTTGTTGCCTGCTTCTAATACATAAATACCTTTCGGCAAAGACCCAAGTTCAAGTCTTTCTTCGATCTTTTTTGTGAATAACAATGCTCCGTCGACACCTGTAACTGATACTTCACCTGAATAATCAGGGATAATTACAAAGTCGGTTGCGGGGTTAGGGTAGACCCTAATCTTGTTTATGTATTCAGACTGGATGCCTGAATATGTTTGGAAATATAGATTATCAAAGCAGAAAACAGCAGGAGTGTTCATGCCATATGCGCCTGTATCGCTTGAAGACAAAAAGAATCCTAAACTATCAATAATACCTATATATGGCAGGTCCAGTGATGTCCAGTTCTTTATTATATAGTCTTCATTGTTATTAGTGAACCGGTAATCTGCCAGATAAAATTCAATTGTATCAGTTGGTACTCCGTTTCCACTATGAAAGCCAAAAATTGAAAGTTTAAACCAGTCAGGGTCGTCGCCGGTTGTTCCTCCGAATTTTTTTGAGACAAAATCACCGTTAAGTATAGTAAGTGCGGTAAATGTACTATTTGAAATTTGAATGGATATTGGACGTGCAGGGCAAGTAAAAGAAATAAATGTTGGAATAATTTCGTAGTTTACCCAATCAGAATTCATGTAAGAAAGAGCATGTATCCCGTTTGAATCATTTCCAGCGTATGTACTGTACATATTCCCGAATGCCTGGGTTGTATCATTGAATTTATTTGCATATGCAAATCCGTCCCATGAAGTAATTCCACCTCCCCAGTCAACAAAATTATTATGAAAAAAAGCGTGCTCATTCGAAAACCCACCTGACATATCTGAACCATTCCAAAAAGAATCAGGAGGCAGGTTAAAGTCTTCAAAGTCCAGCATAAGGGATTGAGAAAAAGCAGGCAGCATTAAAATACTCAGCAGTACTGCCGCTGCTGTCTTTCTGATCATTTTTTTCATTTCCATAAAAGTTTTAAAAAGTTAAACATAACTTTCAAAAACTTCGGTTTTCTGGTTTTTAAGAAAAAAGTTGTGAGAACTTTTTCTATTCAAGCCGTTAGTCCCGATAGCTTTGAACGATAAATTTTTGGTTTATGGCAGGTCTTCTGACTTGTTCCTTTCGTGCGGCCTTCCCATTGCGATTGTCAGCAAAAGTGGCAGCGTGGTGCACGAAAACATGCGGAACTTACAGCAGCGGGTACTGTTCCGGATTTTAACCGGATTCCCTTTTCAGTTCAAAAAAAAGAACACCATCAAACCAATTACAAATAAACAGCAAAAAAAAATCAAATACAATAGTCTGATAATAAAAATGTATGAACAGGCTTTTAACAGTCAGTCGGCAGTCAACAGTCGTCAGTCAACAGTCGTCAGACTGCGAAAACATATTGCATACTGCCTGCTGTCAATTGCCTACTGAAGACTGTGAACTGCCGACTTATGAGAAATTATTAATCCAGGGTTTCTAAGATCTTTTTTACTTCCTCAGCAGTAACTTCCTTTTGAAACATTATATCGCCTTTGTATTTTCCGCAGTTAAAGAATTCGTAAAATGTTTTTCCCGGTTCGCAGTTTCCCCTGTATATTTCCTGCTGTGACATTGCTTTGAGGAGATCTTTGGAAAACGGGACCCATAGAGTATTCTTTAATTTTAGAACACCTTCTGATGATTCCGATGCCCAGTCGTAAAAAATTATTTCTCTTATGGGGCTTATTCCGCAGATAATTACTTTTTTGTTTATAACAAGCTCTTTAAGAATATAACTTCTGACTTCATTAGGATTGAATTCACCAGGAACAATTTTCGTGACCAGTTCAGCGGTATTAACATCTTCCACCATAATTGTATCATTAATGACATCAAAGCTGACTTTAATATCATCAATACTTAGTTGTTTATCGAAATTACCATCTGTATTATATTCGTATGCCATGAATGAACTTGTCCCAAATCCATAATAAAGCCAATCTGCAAAGGATTTCAGACCGTTCATACGTAATTCCGGATAAAATAGCTGATAGTTTGCAGTATCCTTAATGCTTATTTTTCTGAATACTATATTTCCTTTTTCAGGAGTGATATCTGAAATCTCAGGTTGTTTGTATATAGTCATCCTTGAGGGAACCGAAGGAAACTGAAACTCGTTCACTGCACTTGAAATGGCAACAGGCCATGTTTCTGTTTTTTTGACAGTATATTTTCTTTTTGCAAAAAAGTTACTGTATGTGTCAAAGTCACTGCCATTGAACATGTACACGAAATTTCTATTTATTATTTTCTTGAATCCTTTATCTGCAAAAGGAATACAACATACTATTTTTGATACGGTTGCGGTCTCTTCAAAATATGAACTCCGTTTGCATTCTCTTATCGGGTACAGGGCAATAGGTTTAGAGATCAGGCATTTCCCGGCAGCGTCAAGGAATTCAACTTCTTTGATAATATATTTCTTTACTTCAGAAGAATTGATCTCACTTTCTACAACTTTATAAACCGATTCTCCGGTTGAGGGATCTTCAACATATACCGTGTCAGCTATCTTTCCCATATTATACTCAATTTCATTAGTGGTAATGGGGGTGGAAAATGAAGATTCACCTGATTCATATGAGTAAGTGGTTATTTCCCCTTTACCAATACCTTCAAATATCAGGTCTATCAGGCTTTTTTGTCCCCTGAAAGGTGTTTCCGGGAAATACAACGGATAGTTCTCAACATGCCTCATGTCAATGGTTTTGTATACATATCTTGAACACCAGATGACGTTGATATTAAGAAGAGGTTCTGCCTGGTCTGTAAAGTTATATTCAGATTTAAGTTCAGGGTTACCCTGATAAAATGTATTCAATATCGGATAGTAAACTCCATCCTTAATTCTGTTATATAACCATGAAACATTGAATCCATCTTTTACAGCATTGGAAGTATCGCCCCAGACCCATTCCTCAATTATCCCCGAGTACAAATGATAATAAGGGAAAATATCTCCTTTGTACATATTTTTAACAAAAAAGTCGTTTGTGTTCTTTATTCCTTTTACCGCAACAGCAGGACTGTGGCGCGACAGCATGTCCATAATATCAGGGTAGTAGACCCAGAAAAGCTTTCTTTTCATTGTATCTCCTACTTCCTCTCTTATCCAATGATGGACAGGACAGAGGCCTATAGGACGGGTTGCCAGCACAGTGTTATTAATTCCGAATATTGTTGATTCAAGCAAAAGGTAGCTGTCCACATCTGTAAAGTTGTATTTGTCCTGCAATACCTTTTTATACTCACCGGTAGCCGGGTCCATAACCTCAATTGTGTCTTTTGAAAAATAACTGCTTTCGATCTCATTCCACGACATTGGTGCGTCAAATTCGCTGTATTCGTTTGGGGAATATGCAGTAAGTCCTTTTTCCTTTATGGCCCATAATAAAAGGTCGAAAAGACTTGTATTGTCTCCTTCTTTTTTATCAGGGTAAAAGATGTATTTATACTGCTGGTTTTTGCAATGAATGGTTCTTACAGAAAGCCGTATGGCGCTGATGTCGGTTTGTTTTAGCTGAGGATAAAGATTTTTTGTGGTGAAAGAATAACCTTCAGACTTGAATTTACCTCCGCTTTCTTTTTCCTGTGCATTAATGGTTGAGAATATTACAAAGAGTATTAATGATAAGATTATCGTAACTGTTTTCATAAATAATTTTTTATCAAATTTAATAAATAAAAAAATACCTCATATTAATTATCGAAAATATTATTCGGGTGCAAAAATTTGTAAATTTGCATTATTATAAAGCAGAATGCAGGAAACTATCCGCGCAATAGTAATTTCAAGAATTCCATATACTGATAATTCTACCATTGTTCGTTTATATACCCGTGAAAAGGGCATGATATCGTGCATTGCCGGAAGGATGCATGGCCGGAAAGGTTGTCTTAAATCATCAATGTTTCAGCCATTAAGTATTCTGAATGCAGTTATTTATACCAGTAGTAAGGGTATGCCTTCCATCCGTGAGGCTGCTCCTGTTTTGCCGTTGCATTCAATATCGTCAGATCCTCTTAAGGCTTCTGTTGGGATTTTTCTTACAGAAGTATTGAGCCATACTCTCATTGAATCGCATCCTGATACTTCTGCTTTTGATTTTATCGAACACTCTCTCCTTGAGTTCGAAATGGCTGAGGTTTGTCCCTCTGATTTTCATCTGTCATTTCTGTGGAAACTGACTACATATATCGGCATTGGTCCGCGCAATGATTATCATAGTGCGAATAACAGGCATTTTGATATTGTGAATGGGTGCTTCGCAGAGGAGCCTTCGATGGTTAGTATTGCTGTAAGTCAGGAAGTTTCGGACAGGATATCATATTTCCTTAACAAAGATACGGAAGTAGTGGTTTCTGCGGATATTTCACGAAATATACGCATGGAATTGATACAACAGACCGTCAGTTACTATGCTTACCATTTAGGGTGGCAGAAAGGGTTAAAATCTCTCAGCGTTTTACACGAAGTATTTGAAAGATGACAGGCGGAAAACCCTGGATGCTGATCGTAGTGAATCCTGTTTCCGGAGGGAAAAGCAAAAGGCGTTTTATTTTTATGTCCCGTAAGTATTTCAGGAAATATTATAATGTACGCTGGTTATTCTGGAAAAAACCGGATCAGGATATTACAGCCGATATCCGTAAAGAACTTTTGATTCACAAATATCATTGTATTGTTGCTGCCGGCGGAGATGGCACTGTAAACCAGACTGCACGTGCGGTAACAGGTACAGGTATCCCGGTGGGCATAATCCCTCTTGGTTCGGGCAACGGACTGGCAAGACATCTCGGATATCGCATACGAATAAAGGAAGCCATGGAGATAATTCACCAGTGCAGGACAATGAGGATGGATGCGGCATGTATCAACGGAGAAAAGTTCTTCTGTTCCTCAGGCACCGGCTTTGATGCGCATATAGGGCGTATTTTTGCCGGCCTCAGCAAACGCGGCCCGGCGAGTTATGTAAAGTGCGTAATCCGCGAACTAAGGAAATATAAGTCACTAGAGTATAAGATAACTATTGACGGTATTGAAAATATTCGCACTGCATTCCTTGTTACAGTGGCAAACGCAGGGCAATACGGAAATAATGCATGGATCGCTCCAAAGGCCTCTTTGCAGGACGGTCTTCTTGATGTTACCGTACTTCATCCTTTTTCAATTGCACATGCTCCCGACCTTGCAATGAAACTCTTCAGAAAAAGATTTGATAAGAATCACAAAGTTGAAACATTCAGGGGTAAAAATATTGTCGTCGAGGAAATACAAAGAGAAATACCTATCACTGTGCATTACGACGGAGAAC